>CAZWXC010000331.1:0-4007 GCA_964637935.1 uncultured Flavobacteriales bacterium
TCCGTCGCCGGGGCGATTCAAGGAAGTGCAGTCGATCAAGCCGGTGCCGCCGGAACATCACCGGAAACCGCCGTGCTGTCAGACGGCGCAGAATGCTCCTGGGCGTCGTTGTCGGCAAGCCGAGGTTTTTGAGATTGCGTTTCATTTGATTTCAATGACTTGCCCGTGTCGTAAAAGTGAGACCGATTCAGAATAAATGAGACTGGAGGTGTTTTTGAGTCAGAATTTCTGAGACCAGTTTGCAGCTGAACGACGGGTTGGTCATGTCTGATTCTATGGCGCATGAGTTAGACTGGCAAGAGGCGCAGCGGCGCGCCGATGTCCTGTCGAAACTGCCGGATAGACCGTGCGCTGCGGAGGTCCGTTCAGCGATGACCGCGCTCGCAATTAGTCGGGCCACCTTGTTTCGGTGGCTGAAACGGTTCCGGCAAGACGAGCGGACCAGCACTTTGCTACCGGGCCGGCGTGGCCCCAGTACTGGCATGCAGCCGTTTGCCCCAGCCGTGCTTGCCATTGTCGAGCAGCACTTTCAAAAGCTTTTTGCAACGCGGCGGAAGCCCACCTTGACCCGCTTCCAACGGGAGGTGGCCGCGGACTGCCGGATGGCCGGGGTGCAGCCACCGTCCATTAGGCGTCTCAGTCGGTGGCTTAAGACAAAGAACCAGGCCGACCTGATGCGGCGGCGAGAGGGTGCTGACAAATCTGAACGGCTATTCCTGGCGACGCCGGGCGGCCTGGAAGCGAAATCCCCGCTCGACATCGTCCAGATCGATCACACGAAGGTGGATGTCACGGTGGTCGATCCGGTGACGCGCCTGCCGATCGGCCGGCCGACACTAACCTTGGCCATCGATGTCAGTACCCGCATGGCGATGGGCTTCTACCTGTCGCTGGAAGCGCCGTCGCTGACGGCCGTGGCGCTATGTTTGACCCACGCGGTGATCGACAAGACGGCTTGGTTGGCCTCGCGCGGTATTGCCGGCGACTGGCCTGCACACGGGATACCGAGAACAATCCATGTTGACAATGGCGCGGAATTCCATGCCCGCGCCTTCGAGCGCGCCTGCGGCGAGCACCGCATTGACCTTACCTACCGCCCGCCCGGCACGCCACGTTTCGGCGGTCATATTGAAAGGCTGATCGGCACGATGATGGGTGCTGTACACCTCATTCCCGGCTCGCATTTCTCGAACATTCGCGAGCGCGGTGACCTCGATCCGGAAGCCGAGGCGGTGATGACATTGCGGGAACTGGAAACCTATTTGGCCCACGAGATTGTCGGTTCCTATCATGCTCGCATTCACAAAGCCCTCGCTTTGCCGCCAGTGGCGGCCTGGAACGCTCGGGTGGGGGATGTCGCGGTGCGCAGACCGTTCGACCCGCGGCAGTTCCTGATCGATTTTCTACCGTCCGAGAAGCGCACCTTGCAGCGTGACGGGTTGCATCTGTTTCACATCCGTTACTGGTCAGACGAACTGCGCTGGCTGATGGGACCCGATCGAGCGGGTTTGACGGTCAAATATGATCCGCGTGATCTGTCTTGCGTGTTCGTCGCGACAGGGGAGGGGTATCTGGAGGCGCGCCCGGCTGATCGGACCCGACCCGCGATCGCACTTTGGGAGCATAGGGCTGCCGTCCGTGCTCTGCGCGAACAAGGGCGCCGTGCGGTGGACGAAGGCCTCATTTTCTCAACCATACTTGCCCAGCGGGCGCTGATCGACGAGGCGACGCGAACGACCAAAGCAATGCGAAGAGATGCTGCCCGACGCGCGCATCTCACGCCGACAAAGATGATCGATCTGACTGCGGAAGAGGGACCTGTGGGCGACGACAAACCATTACAACTGCCGTACTTCGCGGTGGAGGAATGGGATGACTGATGATTTTTCGCATCTCTTTCCGCCCAGTCGGCTCGTTGCTGCGCTTTGCGCCCAAGAACGCATCCGCAGGATCCGCGCCGACCGCTGGATCAACTATCCACGCGCCGAGCAGGCTCTCGCGAAACTTGAGGAGTTGCTCCTCTTCCCGCAACGCGCCCGCATGCCCAACCTCCTTGTCGTTGGAGCCAGCGGCATGGGAAAGACGATGATTGTTGAAAAGTTCGCGCGCGATCATCCTTCACATTTTGACACAGTAACGGGACGGATGCAGATGCCGGTAATCGTTGTCCAGATGGTGCCGGGACCCGACGAAGCGCGGTTCTACAAGCGGCTGCTGGCGACGATCGGAGCGCCCGAGCCGCCTCGGGCAACACTGTCGGTGCTCGAGAGCCTGACTTTACGGCTGCTTTCGGAGATCCGTCCAGGATTGCTGATCATCGATGAGGTGCACAGCCTGCAGGCAGGCACGGTGCGGGAGCAGACCCGTTTTTTGAACATGCTGCGCTTTCTCGGTAACGAACTCAGGGTTCCACTCGTCTGCGTCGGCACACAACAGGCGCGCAATGCGCTTCGCACCGACGATCAACTCGTTCGCCGCTTTGAAGCCTTCGCATTGCCGCCGTGGCAGAATGACCAGGATTTCGCCGGTCTGGTCGGAAGTTTACAACGCACTTTACCCCTGCGGCGACCGACAGAGATCGCGGATGTAACGCTAAAACGCCTGATCGAGGTCACCGGCGGCATAACGGCCGCTGTGTTCTCGTTGATGGGCAGGCTTGCCGTCGCCGCGATCGAAAGTGGCGAGGAACGGATTACGTTCAGCGCCGTGGCTGACAAGCGCAACCTCCTGGCGCTTTTGGGAGAGCCTGTGTGATGTCCGCGCCGTCATTAACGCAGCTCCCTGTTGTGCCGAGACCTGCGCGGGACGAGCGATTGTCTTCCTGGCTCAATCGGCTGGCGCAGCTCTACGCTATGCCGACCAACGTGTTTTTGGCGGACTGTGGTTTGAACCGCAATGGTGCGGCGGCTCTCGAATGGCAGCTCGGGGAAGGGGAGGGGGCTATCCTGGCTTGCCGTACCGGCATGACGGTCGAGGCGCTCCGGACGATGACTTTCGAGAAGATCGCACCGCAAGCTCGGCTGATGATCGCCCCGGGTAATCGATACGTCTGCCCCGGTTGCCCGGCTGGCATTCATCCAAAGCGCCGGGCTTTCCCTTGGAACTTCTGGTGTCGCGAGCACAACCTTCGGCTCGCCGCGAGCGGCGGCAGGAACCTGGGGGAGTGGTTCCCGGAAACGGTGCTGGCGCTATTGGATTTCAGCGCGCATGACGGCGCGATGCGCTTGGCAGACTGGGCGCACGGCAGGGACGAGGGGGTGCCCTCGGTCCCGCAACTGTTGGATTTTCTGACCACACGCCACCGCAAATCGTCGCCACCATCACTCGCGGAACAGCCAATCCTGTCTCTGGAAGCCCGCCGGGCCAATCACGATTTCCTCACCCGTCCGATTGCAAGGCAGGCGTTGCTGATCGTCGTGCCGGAATATGACCGGGTGGCGCCTGTCCTTGCAAAGCCAGTGCGCGCCGGCCTGTTATCGCTGGCGCAGGGCTCTTTGTTGCAGAATTTTGCCCTCACTGCGGGCCTCGGACGTATGTCCACTGATCCCGTCGGTTATGCCGCAATGGTCTTGTGGGCGAGTGACGGGGAAGGTCAGCACCGCCTACGGCAAGCTTTACGGGGGTGGCCCCATGCTTTACGTCGGCGCATCTATGGGCGGTTCCAGCGCCTTAACAGGATTGGAGAACAAGCGGGCCGCGGGACGGCGGAGTCTCATCAATTCCGATTCACCCAGTCTCACAATTACGCTCGGGGAATCTCATAATCATGCGCGAGATCGCCGCCCAAGCCCTTGAGTCTCACCAATTCCGTGCGTCCGACAGTCATTTTCGGTGTTCTGCTCGCTGATTTGGGTCATTCCCTCTATAAAGAGCAAAATGAATGATAATGCAATCTTATCAGTCATAAATATTGCACGACAGGTTGTGCGGTTTGATGCATTAGACCTATCACAAACTGCACACATGATGTAGCTTCTTCCGCATGGATTCGCGCATCATCTCCTCTT
>CAZWXC010000332.1:0-4002 GCA_964637935.1 uncultured Flavobacteriales bacterium
CTGTCGCACAATCCCGATTTCAAGGGTGGCGCCGACGCTTTTGATGGCCTCTATCGCATGGATGCCTTTGGCAGTTCGGCGAAATTCCTGATCTATCTGGCTGCAATCCTGTCGCTGATCGTCGCGCCGCGCTTCTTCCAGGATGGCGGGAAATATCGGTCGGAATATCCGGTGCTGATCCTGTTTGCCACCATCGGCATGGGGATGATGGTCTCGGCAACCGACATGATGACGCTTTATATCGGTCTCGAACTGAACAGCCTGTCGGCCTATGTGCTGGCCAGCTTCATCCGTACCGACATCCGCTCATCCGAAGCGGGTCTCAAATATTTCGTGCTCGGCGCGCTTGCCAGCGGGATGCTGCTGTTCGGTATTTCGCTGGTTTACGGCTTTGCCGGCTCGACCAGCTTTGCGGTGATCGGAGACGCTCTGACCGGCGATCTTTCCACTGGCCCCCTGATCGGACTGGTGCTTGTGCTCTCGGGTCTGGCGTTCAAGATCAGCGCGGTGCCGTTCCATATGTGGACGCCCGACGTTTACGAAGGCGCACCGACACCGGTCAGCGCGTTCTTTGCCAGCGCTCCGAAAGTGGCTGCTGTCGCCTTGACGACACGAGTCATCATTGACGCATTTGGCGGCCAGACATCGGCCTGGCAGCAGATCATCGTATTCGTTGCGCTCGCGTCGATCATCCTCGGTGCAGTCGCCGCGATCGGCCAGCAGAATATCAAGCGCCTGCTCGCCTATAGCTCGATCAACAATGTGGGTTTCCTGCTGATCGGTCTTGCCACCGGGACCGCTGCCGGCATTTCGGCGATGATGTTCTATCTGGCAATCTATGTCGCGATGACGCTGGGCAGCTTTATCTGCGTGCTCGAGATGCGGGACAAGGATGGCAAGCCGCTGGAAAACCTGTCGAGCCTCGCCGGACTGTCGCAAACGCGGCCCGGTCTTGCCGCTGCCTTTGCGGTGTTCATGTTCTCGCTGGCCGGTATTCCGCCTTTGTTCGGTTTCTGGGGCAAGTTCCTGGTATTTGATGCCGCCGTTGCTGCGGGCATGTTGCCGCTGGCGGTGATCGGTATCGCCGCTTCGGTGATTGGTGCCTTCTACTATATCAAGGTGGTCAAGATCATCTACTTCGATGATCCTGCTGACCAGATCGTGGTGACCGGTCACAAGGCCGAAAATATATTGATTGCGTTGCTGGCGCTGTTCGTATCGCCGCTGGGCTATCTGGCGATTCCGTTTATCGCTCCGATCACCGCCTCGGCCGCGGCGGCGCTCTTCTGACTGTTCAGATAAAAACCGTCCATCAGACCGCATCGACCAATGCGGATATGAAGGCGCTGGCTGAGCAGGACGAAGCCGCGGAAGGCATGTGGCTGCGGGCCGAGCAGCAGGTCGGCGGCGTCGGACGTCTGGGCCGCAAATGGGAGAGCCCGGCGGGCAATCTCTATTGCAGCACGGTGGTCGACATCAGGCCGGGCGATCCTTCTCCCTCGACCCTGTCCTTTGTCACGGCGCTGGCGGTCCATGATATGCTCAAGGACCAACTGGGCATCGGTACGCCGGTCGTTCTGAAATGGCCAAATGATGTTCTGGTGAACGACGCGAAAATCTGCGGCATTCTGCTGGAGCGGGTAAAGGACAAAGTGGTGGTTGGCATAGGCATCAACGTGGTGACCGCACCAGAATTGCCGGATCGCGCCACAACTTCGGTGCATGATGCAAATGGCCAGAATGGCAATGATGCAGCGCAGGTACTGGACGATCTGATCCCGGAATTTGAGAAACGACTGAAACAGTGGCGGATATTCGGCCTGAAGTCGATTTTCCACGAGTGGCAGCGTGCGGCACATGAAAAGGGAACCAGTCTGCTGGTCTCCGGCCATGACGGCGAAAAGATTGCGGGCGAATATCAGGGGCTGAATGAGGATGGCGCACTGCGCTTGAGAAAGGCGGATGGAACGCTTATTGTCCTCCACGCTGGCGACGTCGAGTTGGACCAGCGAGATGCCGGATGAATGAAAGGTCGAAGTCATGCTGCTAGCCATTGACGCTGGTAACACCAATGTAGTGTTCGCTCTCTTCGACGGCGAGGATATTCGCGCGCGCTGGCGGATCGCCACCGATGCCCGCCGCACGGCGGACGAATATGTGGTCTGGCTGAGGCAGCTGCTGGAGCTGGAAGGACTGGAGCTGAATGGGGTAGATGCCGTGATCATCGGCACCGTCGTCCCTCGCGCGCTGCATAATCTGACCGTATTGTCAGAGAAATATTTTGGCGTGACCCCGATGATCGCTGGCCGCGGCGCGGCAGAATGGGGCATCGCGCTCGATGTCGAGCAGCCCGATAGCGTTGGTGCTGACCGGGCGCTCAACGTGATTGCGGCGCATCACAAATATAAACAGGACATCGTCATCATCGATTTCGGCACAGCGACCACGTTCGATGTCGCCGATTATGAAGGCGCCTACAAGGGCGGTATCATCGCGCCCGGGATCAATCTGTCGCTCGACGCGCTGGTCGGCAAGACCGCCCAATTGCCGCGTATCGCACTGGAATCGCCCGAAGATGACAATGTCATCGGCACCACCACCGAAAGCCAGATGCTGATCGGCATTTTTTGGGGTTATGTTGCGATGATCGAAGGGCTAGTGGAGCGCACGAAGGCGCAAATTGGCCGTCCTACAAAAATCATTGCTACCGGCGGACTAGCCGTACTTTTTGACGAACATACAGATGTATTTGACCATCTGGAATCGGACCTGACTCTTCAGGGCCTGCATTTACTCTATCAGCGAGCAACACACGCTTCATGACAAAACCAAAAAAAGAGCTTCTGTTCCTGGCCCTCGGCGGGTCGGGCGAAATCGGCATGAATGTCAATCTCTACGGCTGTGATGGCAAGTGGGTGATGGTCGATCTCGGCATGACCTTTGCGGACCCGAGCTATCCGGGCATCGACCTGATCCTGCCCGATCTGGAATTTATCGAGAAGCACCGCAAGGACCTGCTCGGCATTGTGCTGACCCACGGTCACGAAGATCATATTGGCGCGGTTCCCTATTTTGCCGCCGATCTGGATGTGCCGCTGTTCGCGACGCCGTTCACCGCCGGTCTGATCCGTCGCAAGCTGGAAGAAGTCGGTCTCGAACGGGACGTGAAGCTCAATATCATCCCCAATGAAGGCAGTTTTGATCTCGGGCCATTTGGTTTCCGCTATCTGCCGATCGCGCACAGCATTGCCGAAGGCAATGCGATGCTGATCGACACGCCTTATGGCCGGATTTTCCACACCGGCGACTGGAAGCTGGATGACGAGCCGGTTCTTGGTGTTCCGACACCGCCGGAAGCGCTGGCAAAAATCGGTGACGAAGGCATTCTTGCCATGGTCTGCGATTCGACCAATGTCTTCAATGACAAGGCCTCCGGATCGGAGGGCGAAGTGCGCCGCAATCTGATGCGGGTGGTCGACGAGATCGATACACGGATCGTGGTCACGACCTTCGCCTCCAACGCGGCGCGCCTGCAGACTCTGGGCGAAGTCGCCATCCATTCCGGGCGGAAGCTTTGTGTCGCCGGCCGTTCGCTCGACCGCATTATCGAGAATTGCAAGGAAAACGGCTATCTCAAGGACTTCCCGCCGACCGTGGATTTCCAGGAAGCGATGAGCCTCCCGCGCAATGAGGTGATGATTATCGCCACCGGCGGTCAGGGCGAGGCGAGGGCGGCGCTCGGCCGGATTGCTGGCGACAGCCATCAGATCAAGCTGTCCGAGGGCGATCATGTATTATTTTCGTCGAAACAGATTCCCGGCAATGAAATCGCGATTGGCCGGATACAGAACCAGCTCGCGGCCAAGGGCGTCGTCATGATCACCGAACGGCAGGAGCATATCCATGTGTCCGGCCACCCCGGTCAGCCCGAACTGGCGCAAATGTATGAGTTTGTCAGGCCGGAATTCGTGGTCCCCGTCCATGGCGAAATTCGCCATATGA
>CAZWXC010000333.1:0-3998 GCA_964637935.1 uncultured Flavobacteriales bacterium
CGGAGTAAAAGAAAATGTTCCGAATGATGAAATGAGCGCCATGTTCCAAATTCCAGATTATATCCAGCACATGGTGGATAATAATATGTTGGGTAGCAAAACCAAAGCGGGATTCTTCAAGAAAGTGAAAGGCGCAGATGGCAAGTCTGAAATTCTTACACTGGATTTGAACACCATGGAATATGGCTCTAAAGTGAAGCCGAAATTTGCTTCGCTTGAAATGGCCAAAGGCATCGATAGTTTGTATGACCGCCTGAAAATGTTGTTTCATGCAAAAGACCGCGCAGGCGAGTTTTACAGAGCGCACTTTATGAATTTGTTTGCATATGTAAGCAATCGCGTTCCAGAAATCAGTGACGAGGTTTATCGTTTAGACGATGCGCTTAAAGCTGGTTTTGGCTATGAAATGGGTCCTTTCGAAACATGGGATGCTATCGGATTCAAAGCGGTGAAAGAAGCCATGGATGCCGCAGGAATAAAAACTGCAGCATGGATTGGTGAAATGCTTGCCGCTGGTGCGGAATCATTCTATAGAATACACGATGGCAAACGCCAATTCTGGAATCAAGCCACAAAATCTTACCAAGATATTCCTGGTCAAGAAGGCACAGCGAGCTTAGCCATTGCAAAGGCTAAAGGCATAGTTTGGCAAAATTCAGGCACTACCATTACCGATTTGGGCGATGGCATCTTGAACGTAGAATTTCACACGAAGATGAACACCATTGGTGGTGATGTTTTGGCTGGGCTCAACAAAGCCATTGATTTGGCGGAAGCTGAATACGAAGGTTTGGTGGTATATAATGAAGGCGGAAACTTTAGCGCTGGAGCCAATGTTGGAATGATCTTCATGATGGCTGCTGAGCAGGATTTGGACGAATTAGATTTCGCCATTCGTCAGTTCCAAAACACCATGATGCGTATGCGCTATTCAAGTATTCCAGTAGTTGCGGCTCCGCACAACCTGGCACTTGGTGGTGGTTGCGAACTTTGCTTGCACGCTGATAAAGTAGTGGCACATGCCGAGCTTTACATGGGCTTGGTTGAGTTTGGTGTTGGAGTAATTCCTGGCGGTGGTGGAACAAAAGAATTCACACTTCGCTTAGCTGACGAACTCAGAGATGGCGATATCCGAAGCAATCAATTCCGTCACAGATTAATGACCATCGCACAAGCAAAAGTGGCTACATCGGCCAAAGAAGCTTTTGAATTGGGTTACCTGAGAGAAGGCATTGATGAGATTGTGCTCAGCAGAGAATTGCAACTCACCATGGCGAAAAAAGCTGCTTTAGCTTTAGCTGAAAAAGGATATACACAACCAAAAAGGCGAGAAGATATTCAAGTGCTTGGCAACGAAGGTTTAGGTCTAGTGTATGTGGGTGCTGAAACCATGAAATCTGGAAATTACATGAGCGAGCATGATCGTGTGATCAGTGAAAAACTGGGTTGGGTAATGTGCGGGGGAGACCTTAGCTATCCTCAACCTGTGAGTGAACAGTACTTGCTCAATCTTGAACGCAAAGCTTTTTTAGAACTCTGCACTACCAGACCCACTTTAGAGCGCTTGCAAAGCATGGTGAAGTATGGAAAGGTGTTGAGGAATTAAAAGATAGACTTAAAGATTTATAGAATTAAGTATTAAGACTCATGCACAAGTACAAGCAACTTTTAGTGTGGCAAAAAGCCAGAGAATTGACAAAGGATGTGTATCAAATTTCAAAGTCGTTCCCAAAGGATGAAACTTTCAATTTGACATCTCAGATTCGAAGGGCATCAACTTCAGTCATGTTGAATATAAGCGAAGGAGCAGGACGTTTTTCAGATGCAGACTTTGCTCGCTTTCTAACGATGGCTTCGGGTTCAACCCACGAAGTTGAATGTGCTGCTATTGTTGCTTTTGATCAGGAATATATTGCTGAATCAACATTGCAATTGATTGAAGATAAGGTTTCCGAAGTCAGTAAAATGCTTTTCAAGCTGCATCAATCACTCACCCAAAAGTCTTAATACTATTTACTAACTACTTAATACTAATAACAATGGACGCATATATAATAGCAGGAAAAAGATCAGCGGTAGGAAAAGCTCCGCGTGGATCGCTGCGTTTTACAAGACCTGATGATTTGGCCGCAGCGGTCATAAAAGGCATGTTGGCCGATCTTCCTAATTTGGATAAAAACCTAATTGATGATGTCATAGTTGGGAACGCCACACCCGAAGCAGAGCAAGGATTAAATATCGGTAGAATGATTTCGCTAATGGCTTTGGATACTGATAAAGTTCCCGGAATGACCGTCAATAGGTATTGTTCTTCGGGCTTAGAAACCATCGCCATTGCGGCAAGTAAAATTCACGCAGGCATGGCAGATTGCATTATTGCCGGTGGTGTAGAAACCATGAGCCCAATACCATTTAGCGGATGGCGAATTGTACCCAATGCAAAATTGGCTGATTCGCACAAGGACTATTACTGGGGCATGGGCTTAACAGCCGAAGCCGTAGCTAGAGAATACAATGTGAGCAGAGAAGATCAAGATCAGTTTGGTTATGAATCGCACATGAAAGCTTTGGCGGCAATCAAAAACAATGCGTTTGAGGGTGAAATAGTTCCGATTGAAGTAGAAGAAGTGTTTGTGAAAGACGATAAAAAGCAAACCCGCAAATACACTTTTGATACGGATGAAGGTCCGCGTGAAGGAACAAACCTTGAAGCTTTGGCCAAGCTGAGACCAGTGTTTGATGCTAAAGGAACTGTAACTGCTGGAAACGCTTCGCAAACCAGCGATGGAGCTGCATTTGTGATGGTGGTTTCAGAAAGAATGTTGAAAGAATTGGGCGTTGAACCTATTGCAAGATTGAAGTCGTATGCCGTGGCTGGCGTACCACCACGCATTATGGGAATAGGTCCAATAGAAGCAGTTCCAATGGCCCTAAAAAAAGCAGGTTTGTCCATGTCTGATATCAGTTTGTATGAGTTGAACGAAGCTTTCGCAAGCCAGAGTTTAGCCATCATAAGAAAACTCGGATTAGATCCAGCAACAGTTAATATTAATGGTGGAGCCATAGCTTTAGGTCACCCGCTAGGTTGCACCGGAGGTAAGCTTACTGTTCAAATGATGAATGCACTTAAACGCAGCAATCAGAAATACGGCATCGTAACCATGTGCGTTGGTTCTGGCCAAGGTGCAGCAGGGGTGATTGAAATGTTATAAATAGAATCTAGAATTAAGTATCAAGTATTAAGATTCTTAATACTTAATACTCTGTACTAATTACTTAAAATCTAAAAAGAAATGTCAGCAATTAAAGGAGGCGAGTTCTTAATTCGTCAAACAAAACCAGAAGAAATATTCATTCCAGAAGAGTGGGGTGAAGAAGAAAAAATGATAGCGCAAACATGCCGCGATTTCTTAGAACAAGAGGTCATTCCAAAGGTGGATGAACTTGACGCTATGAAAGACCCTAACCTTATGCCAAGTCTTTTGAAAAAAGCAGGCGAGCTAGGGATTCTTTCTATTTCTATTCCGACTGAATATGGTGGAATGGGAATGGATTTTAAAACATCGATGCTTGCAGCAGAGGCGGTAGGTGGTGGACACAGTTTTAGTGTGGCTATTTCTGCCCATACTGGAATCGGAACCTTGCCTATTCTTTATTATGGTAGCGAAGAGCAAAAGCAAGAATACATTCCAAAACTTGCTTCGGGCGAGTGGTTGGGCTGCTATTGTTTAACCGAACCAAGTGCTGGTTCTGATGCAAATTCAGGTAAAACAAAAGCGGTTTTAGAAGGCGATCAATGGAATATCAATGGTCAGAAAATGTGGATTACAAACGGTGGTTTTGCCGATGTTTTTACCGTTTTCGCCAAGATTGATGATGATAAAAATTTAAGTGCCTTTATCGTTGAAAAAGGTGCGGAAGGTTTGTCGCTCAACCCAGAAGAAAAGAAAATGGGTATCAAAGGTTCATCTACTCGTCAAGTCTTCTTCAATGACGTT
>CAZWXC010000334.1:0-3968 GCA_964637935.1 uncultured Flavobacteriales bacterium
GCTGGCATTGCTGTCGGCAGCAGCTGTTGCAGGGCTCATTGCAAAATTCAGAAACACTGGCTTCGAAGACTTACTTCATGGTGTAAACGAGAACATACTTCAAGCCATTCCAGCCATTCTCATTCTATTGCTTATTGGCAGTTTATCAGGCAGTTGGTTGTTCAGCGGCATTGTTCCGGCTATGATATATTATGGCCTAAAAATATTAAGTCCAGATTATTTCCTCGTTTCTTCAGTCATTCTTTGCGCTGTTGTTTCTGTAGCAACAGGTAGCAGTTGGGGAACCATTGCAACTATAGGTGTTGCACTTTTAGGTATTGGCAAAGCAATGAATTTTAGCGAAGGCATTGTTGCTGGTGCTATCATTTCAGGCGCATACTTTGGCGATAAAATGTCGCCACTATCTGATACCACTAACCTTGCTCCTGCCGTTTCTGGAGCCACTTTAATCGAGCATATCAAGTACATGGCTATCACCACTATACCTAGCATACTGCTAACGTTAATCATCTTTCTCATCATCGGGCTTACCAATCAAAGCGATTACAAACCCGAGCAAGTGGCAGAACTTGAGCATGCGCTCAGCAGCACCATCAACCTTTCTCCATGGCTTTTTCTTGTTCCGGTGGTGGTTATATTAATGATCATGAAGCGCATACCAGCCGTGCCTGCCCTAGCTGTAGGCGCAGTATTGGGCATTTTGTTTGGTCTCTTCTTTCAAGCAGATATTCTCAACACATTGCTTGTAAATACTGGCGATACCAACCTTTACCAACTCTCTTTACGCGCACTTGGGAGCGATTTTTCTATCCCATCAGACAATCCAATTCTAGCCGATTTGCTCAGCACAGGCGGCATGAAAGGTATGCTCAACACCATTTGGCTCATCATCTGCGCTATGATTTTTGGTGGAATCATGGAAAAAGCAGGATTTTTAGCTTCCATCACCAAATCTCTGCTCACTTTGGTAAGTGGCCGCACCGGTTTGGTTACAACTACAGCAGCTAGCTCTATCATCATGAATGCTACGGCCAGCGATCAATATTTGGCCATTGTGGTTCCAGGCAAGATGTATGCAAAAGCCTATGAAGATCAAGGTTTAGCACCCGAAAACCTGAGCCGTACGCTAGAAGATGCTGGAACCGTGACTTCAGTTCTTATCCCTTACAACACCTGCGGAGCCGCGCAGGCTGGCGTTTTGGGCGTTGCAACCAAAGCCTATGCCCCATTCGCATTTTTCTGCATCATCAGCCCCATCATGACCGTTTTGGTGTCGGTGCTCAAGTATAAAATCAAAGAATTAAAGACCAAATAGATTCTTCATTTGGCTGCCCAAGCTGCTTTACGCTGCTATCTTTTTGTTTTTATCCAAGTTTCGCACTTGTGCGCGCGAGCTTCTTTCAGTCGCTGCGTGCACTTCGGCTTAGCTAATGGCTAAAAAACAAAAAGGATATCCACTTCAATCAGCGGCAGATGGCGTTTCGTCTATTCTTTACCAGTATGGTTCTATGGTTTTGGGTTGTTAAGCTACAATACCATTTAAAGTTTGGATTTGACCAAAAGTTATGCTTCACTTTGTGCTGCAAAACAAAAAACATGTCAGCCAAAATACCACCAAGCAACAATCCTAGAATCGTAATCATCGGAGCTGGATTTGCTGGGTTAAGGCTTGCCAAGAAATTGGCCAACAAAGCCTTTCAAGTTGTGGTGATAGACCGCAACAATTTTCACCAATTTCAACCTCTTTTTTACCAAGTAGCAACTGCCGGACTAGCGCCAAGTGCTATTGCTTTTCCACTCAGAAAGGCATTGCAAAACGCACCAAACGTGCATTTCAGAATGGCGGTTGTCGAAAACATAAACTTGGATGATAAAACCATTGAAACCGATATTGGCCCAATCACTTATGATCAACTGGTAATAGCCGTTGGTGCAGATACCAATTACTTCAACAATAAAGAAATTGAAACTAACGCTTTCCCCATGAAATCTGTTCAAGAATCGCTGGCATTGAGAAATCGCATTCTTGAATGTTTAGAAGCCGCCATGGTTACCGAAGATGAGCAAGAGCAACAAGCCAACATGAATATTGTGGTAGTGGGCGGTGGACCCACAGGTACCGAGGTTTCTGGCGCACTTTCTGAAATGAAACGCTACGTGCTTCCAAAAGACTACCCAGAGCTAGACTTCAACAAAATGCGCATTTTCTTGATAGAAGCTTCACCGCAGTTGCTCAACGGAATGAGTAAAAAATCTAGCACCGAATCGCAACTTTTCCTAACAAAAATGGGTGTTGAAGTAAAGCTGAACACGTTAGTGGAATCATATGACGGCAATACAGTTAAAACCAAAGATGGAACAGAGATAGAAACCAAAACATTGATTTGGGCCGCTGGCATAAAAGGCAATCGTTTAGCAGGAATTCCTGATGATTACTATGTTGCGAACACACGCATCAAAGTCAATGCATTTAACCAACTAGCTGATCATCCAGAAGTTTTCGCACTTGGCGACATCGCTTTACTCAAAGAGGAAAAAGTATTTGAGCGTGGTCATCCTCAAGTGGCTCAGGTTGCAATTCAGCAAGCAGATAACTTGGCAAAAAACCTGCTTTCAGGTTTCAAAAACCCAAAACCATTTCATTACAATGACTTAGGAAGCATGGCTACCGTAGGCCGCAGCAAGGCCGTAGTCGATTTACCAGGATTTCATTTCAAAGGTTTTTTCGCTTGGGTATTTTGGCTCTTTGTGCACTTGATGGCCATTTTAGGAGTAAAAAACAAATTCTTCATTTTCGTTGATTGGCTTTGGTATTACTTGAGTTTTGACCAAAGTTTACGATTGGTAATCCGTCAAAAAACAAGAACTGATCAAACTGAGTAGTTCACTTTTATCAAATCTTAGATTCGAATTCACTACAAAATAGTCATTAACCTACTGCACAACAGGCAAAAAAAAAGCCCCCGAAACTAGTCGAGGGCTTTCAGCTTTAATGTTTTCAGCAATCTTAGTGATCGTGACCTTCTTCTGAATGGTCATGATCATGATGCTCGTGCTCCATGTGTTCTTCAGTAGCTTCTGAAGCTTTGTAATCTTTTATAATTACGCCATCAGCAACAAAAGTCAAACTCACTTCGGGTTCTGTAATCATGGCAATTTCTTCGTCTGTTTTACCAGCATCTTGTGCATAGTGTTGAAGGTCAGCTACACTAGTGGTATCCATATATACTGTTCCTTCTGCCACAACTTCTAGTCCGCTAGCGTCTTTAGGAACAAAGAATCCGTAATCTCTGAAAGTTACGCGCATCGCTTCATCGCCATTGTTAACTGTCATCCAGCAGCCTTTTGCCTGACAAACTTCATTTATTGTTCCAGAAATTTTTAAGTTAGCACTGTCTGCACCAGCCATTTTCTCTGAAATCATGGCAACATCAATTGCGCCATCTTCACTTATTTCTGCACCAAAGTGAGCCATTACTGGTCCTTCAACCACCATTTCGGTTTCTTGTGCTTGATCATCTGTTTTAGGTTGGTTTTGACAAGCAACAGCTAAGGCCAAAACTGGAATTACGAATAGCTTTTTCATTTCTGATTTATTGATTTAGTGGTTCAAAATTAATATTCCATCAATTCATGGAAGATGGTTTCAAGCTCGTTTGTCGCCAAAAACTGTTTTTCAAGTCCCGCAGCAAACGGCACTGGCGTATCAAGACTAGCGCAACGCCTTACTGGCGCGTCAAGATGTTCAAAACATTGTTCTGTAATTCTAGCTGAAATTTCTGCGCCAATACCACCAGTTAAGGTGTCTTCGTGCAGTACAAGCACTTTTCCTGTTTTATTCACAGAAGCATAAACAGATTCAAAATCTAATGGAACAAGCGTTCTTAGATCAAGCACTTCAATGCTATGTTCTGGGTGTTTAGCCGCTAAATCCATAGCCCAATGAACACACAAACCGTAAGTAATTA
>CAZWXC010000335.1:0-3964 GCA_964637935.1 uncultured Flavobacteriales bacterium
ATTGTTCGTCAGATGATGCGTAAAGTGAATATTCTTGATGCTGGTGATACGCGTTTCCTTGAAAATCAAAATGTTAACAAGGTTGATTTCATCGAAGAAAACGACAAAATCTTTGGTCAGAAAGTAGTTACTGAGCCAGGAGATTCTGATAGCATGAAGGCTGGACAAATTGTTTCAGCTCGCAAGCTTAGAGATGAGAACTCTGTACTTAGAAGAAAGGATATGAAACTGGTAGAAGCACGTGATGCTGTTCCAGCAACAGGTCAACCAATTCTTCAAGGTATTACAAGGGCTTCTCTTCAAACAGAAAGCTTCATTTCTGCCGCATCGTTCCAAGAAACAACAAAGGTTCTTAACGAAGCTGCGGTAAATGGTAAAGAAGACTTCTTGAAAGGCTTGAAAGAAAACGTAATTGTAGGTCACTTGATTCCTGCAGGTACAGGTCTTAAAGATTACAGAAACATTGTAGTGGGTAGCCAAGAAGAGTACGACAATATGGTTGGTACTGGTTCAAAAGCCATCCTTGAAGATGTAAACAACTAAAATTGGGTCTTAAGAAATGGCTGACGAACAAGAAAACAAGCAAGGTCAATTGAATATAGAGTTGAGCGAAGATGTTGCTCAAGGCGAATATTCAAACCTAGCGGTGATCACACATTCTAATGCAGAGTTTATTGTAGACTTTATTAGCATGATGCCTGGAGCTCCAAAAGCGAAAGTGAAATCAAGAATCATCTTGACACCACAACACGCTAAAAGACTTCAAAAAGCGCTTGCTGACAACATTAGAAAGTTTGAAAGCCAAAATGGTACTATTGCTGATATTGATCATGGCGCGGCTCCTTTTCCGATGAACTTCGGTGGTCCAGCCGGTGAAGCTTAAAACCATTTGGATATTAAAGTGAAAGCCCTGACAACATTGTTGTCAGGGCTTTTTTTATTGCAATTTTTTACAAGAAAGTTTTCGATTTAGACGATTACTTCATTATGCCAAACTAGTCAATTGAGCATACAGTTTTTGAGCTCTTTCGATTAGTATCGGATTACATTTTAAGTTACTGGTCCTCTTGTTATTAAACGCTTCAGCTTCTAAGAACGGAGCATTTAGGTTAAGTTTTTCGAACACTGTGCCTATTGCTTTTATTGGATTTTGACAGTATTCTTCATAGCAGATATAAACGGTGTTCTTATGTTTCGCACTCAAGGCATATTCATAATAAATGATCCAAACGCAAAGCCAATAGTCGATGCTGTTTTTGGAAAGAGATGACAATTCATTATTATTTCCAAAATCAAATGGAATATGGTTTAAACCAAATTCATGATGTCCAAGCCAATTCATATAGTCTAGCACAAACGGATCTTCTGTTTGTAGTTTTGAGAAGGATATATGCTTGTCAAGCAGAGAAGATGCATGTGTGAGTGGATCTCTAAACATGATGACCATCACAAATGACGGGTTAAACTCTCTGATAGAAAGATATCGCAGCAAAAAGTTGTTGTTTTTCGCTAGATAAATTTCAGATGGTTGCTTTCGAACTACGCTTTGATATGCTATATATTCACGATATTCTTCGATTGAAAGAGCGTGAGTGTTTAGTTTGTTTTCGCATATAAATCGATTATTCGTAATCACTTTGAAAAAGTATTCTTCTAATGCCTCGTTAGAGTTAAGACCTATTTCTATTCCGTCTTTATGGCTGCGCTCCTTAGTCTTATTGCTTTTCGGCTGGTAGATTTTGCTCCAAAGATTTGGTGCCATTAGAAGCGGCATATTTGCGTAGCTGAGCGTTGCAAATGATTCTAAAGTTGCCAGCTTGTTCATAAGGCTTGTAGTTCCAGCTCTAGCCAAACCAGAAACGATTACAAATTGCTGGGCATCATGATCGGGTAGTGTTGAGTATCGTTTCCGTTCAATTTGAAAAAGCTTTTTACCTATTTCGAAATTGTCTAAAACCAAATGATGCAGCAATTGCTGAAGTTCTGAATATGAAGTGGTTTTATTTTTCTTGGAAGGAATAAGAAAAGGAAGCGAAGCACCAATTGAAAGGGATAATATTCCATAAAGTGATTGAATGGATACTTCCTCATAAATTTCAACGCTTGCGGCAAATAGAATTACCGAAGGAATGCTTGCAAGAACAATTGCGAGAGCAAATAAAGCGATGGTTTTTAATAGAGCGCTAAACAGATTTTTTGTGGCATGCTCTACATTTTTAATGTGCGTATCCTCATCTGTTTGAATAAGCATTGCGTTTAGAAGAGCTACACTTTTTATAGCCAAATGATGCAGTGTTTTTCGCCCTAGTTTGATGGTGAATGCTAGAACAAACGCGGCAATGGCAAAGCTTAAATATCCAATAATCATTTGTCTTTTTTCCTAAAAAAGCGTCTCATTTTTAGCCAAATAATATAGCCGAATGAAAAAAGCACAATAGCGCTTATGATAAATATGAGGATGATGGTTCCTAGTCCAAGTCCGGGGCCTATGTAAAGTAAACACGCCATTATTGTTTGATAATTCTAGTCCAGTTAGGTAAATGATGGTAACCAAGGTGTTGAGATTTAAGCACGTTTTTGTAAACCACTTCATCATCTTTTATCACCCATAGTTTACCTGAATTTTGTTCTTCTACAAAGTACATGTCAGGCCTAATAAATTCTACCAAACCTTCAGAATAGGTGAAGATTTGATTCGCTCTAAAAATAGAATCTCCAATAACTGAATAGGATTTCGTTTCAAAGTTGTAAACTACAATGTTTGATGTAAAGGCGCCATACTCCTTACCTGGTGCCACTTCTGGAGATTCTAACCGATCAAAGCTTAAGCCTTCGTATACATTGTTGTTGAAAATTACAATTGAATGATCTCCATAAAAATCAACATCGTGCTGGCTAATGAATGGACCTTCTAAAAGATTGATTAATTCATTCGTCATTGGTCTGTAATGAAGAATGATCGATGGGTTTTTTAAACTGATAAAAACGTCACCTTTCTGGTAGAATTCTGTTGTTTCAAGCGCTGGTTGCACATCATTCATGTGCAGCGGATCGTCCATATTCATTGATTTCATGATGTAGTTGCTCAAGTTGTTTTCAAACAAAAGCTCACCCATTGATTTATGAAAAAGTAGCTTGCCAGAATGAATATCCACTTTGCTGATAAAATTATCCTTGAAAGTGCGCTCGTGTCCATCTACGGTGTATCCTCCTATATTCAAGTTGCTTTTATCAAATGAGCAAACCCAAATATTTGTGTCAGCATCAACATTCAAGGAGTGATGTGCTTCTATTTCATCTTGTTTCCATATCTCATTTCCAGTGCTGTCAATACGCAGCAATCCTTTTCCTTCAAAAGAATATAAAAGGTCTTTATTCGGTAATAAGTAAGGATTAAAAATCCGATCAGTAGTGGTATAAGGGTTTTCAATGTTCCAAGAATGAAGTGTTTCATCTGTTTTCAAATCCACGAGCGCTATGGTTCGTGTGTTATTCTTGTCAGAAAAGGTGGTAAGCACAAGTATCGAGGTATCTAGCTTGTTGATCTTATTGAATGCTTTTGCTGTCTCGATAAAAGTTCCAGGCAATGTTTGAACCTCTTTCACTGATTGCTTGAAAAGGTTTGGGAACGATGTCATCCATTTTACAGGTTCATCCAAAAAGCCAAAACTTCGAGTATTTTTTGAAATTTCCACAGACATCCACCCGAAAATAGCAAGGAAGAAAAGTGATATAACGAGAATAGAAAAACCCTGGAGGACTGATTTCATGGAGATGCAAGATTTCACAAAAAGGTGCAAATTAAAATTAAAAATCTTGGTACTTCCATTTAAGCGGGATAATCAACTGTGTGTGCTAAAATTCTTTTGATTTTCGAAATGAATAAAATGTCGTTGATATCGTTTATAAGTATGTTTTCTTCATCCTCTTTTTTAGCATTAGTCGCGAGTTTGCTCTTTTTTTT
>CAZWXC010000336.1:0-3962 GCA_964637935.1 uncultured Flavobacteriales bacterium
GTTTGGTCAGGACTTAAAAAGTGCATATGACCCAACTGGAGAAGATGCACAAATAGAACAGATAGTATTGTTGATTGAAGCCGGAGTTATTTAATCCATCCTTCATAAAGGTTAGCTTCTTTCAATAACCATCTATACTTCATTGATTTCATTGCGACTAGCTTCCCTAGAGTTTCATCAGAGGATTCGTTTTGAATATGCTTTTCTTCCCATTTAGGTGTGTTTGAAAACCAATTATTCAGATCACTAAACGATGCAGATTTGAAAACAGGAATCCGCTTTTAGAGTTTAAAAAAGAAGATAACTAAGGTTTTATGATGTTGGCAAATTTAATGGCGAAGTCTCTTATGATGCCACATTGGTTTTTAGTTTTGGTGCAGTAAAATTATGGTTCAAAAACTCATCATTTCTAATTATGCTTTGATCGAACACACTGAGGTGCAGTTTGAAAAAGGCTTTACGGTAATTACCGGAGAAACCGGGGCGGGCAAATCAATAATGCTTGAAGCTTTAGGTTTGGTATTGGGTGCGCGCGCCAATTTTTCTTCGATCAGAAAAGGAGAAGAGAAATGTGCCGTTGAAGCATGGTTTGATTACAACAAGTCGAAAATTGATCCTGTGCTAGATCGTGAAGGTTTAGATAAGATGAAGGACTTAATTTTAAGAAGAGAACTTACTGCAACTGGTAGAAGTAGAGCTTTTGTAAATGATAGTCCGGTTACTGCTGCTGTGTTGAAAGAAATAGCCAATTTGTTGGTCGATTTACACGGCCAACAAGAAAACCTCTCTTTGCATACGGCTTCTTACCAGACACGTCAATTAGATCTTTTTGCTGGAAATTTGGCTCTTGTAGATTCTTTCAAACTGAAGTTTAATGAATATCGAAAAGCGCAAAAGGAGTTAGATACGCTGAAAGAAGCGGCAAGTCAAGTTAGAAAAGACGAGGATTATTTTAAGTTCCAGTTTGATGAACTCAGCGAGGTGAATATGGACATTGATGCGTATTTAGACCTTGAAACTGAATTGAGCGAGTTGGAGCATGCTGAAGATATTCAAAGAGCGCTTTCTGTGGTTACTAATTCGCTTTCAGGTGAAGAAAGTAGTGCCATTTCTATATTAAGGTACGCTGCAAATGAACTTCGCTCTGTTTCTCGCTTTTCGAAAGATTTGGGCGAATTACACGAGCGTTTAAACTCCGCTTTAATTGAAATAGAAGATATTGAAACCGAAGCTGAAAAAAGAGAAAGTAGTATTGAGTATAATCCGAATAGGCTAGAAGAGGTTCGAGATAAATTAGATGTTTACAGCAAGCTTTTTCACAAGCATGGCGTTTCGGATATTGAAGCGTTAGCAGCGGTTAAATCTGATTATGAAGCCAAACTTCAGGGCATTGAAAGCTATGAGGATAAATTGGTAGAATGGGAACTAAAATCTGCGAAAGCACTAAAACTAGCTTTGGAAGATGCTCAAAAACTGACTGAAAAACGTAAAAAAGCAATTCCAAGTTTTGAAAAGCAATTGCTTGCACAAGTGCATCAATTGGGTATGCCGAAAGCACATTTCAAAATGGAATTGAAACAGGTTGAAGCATTGTCAAGTCTTGGAAATACAGAAGTAAGAATGCTCTTTAACGCTAACTCGAAAGACGATTTAGCTCCTGTGACAGAAGTGGCTTCTGGTGGCGAAGTTTCAAGATTGATGTTGGGCTTAAAGAGTATTTTGAGTCAAGCAGACGAAACAGCGACCATGATTTTTGACGAAATTGATACTGGTGTAAGCGGAGAAGTAGCCAAGAGAATTGGTGCTTTGATGAAAGATATTGGTTCGAACACACAGATTATTGCAGTGACACATTTGCCTGGCGTGGCGGCAAAAGGACAACATCATTTTAAAATTGCAAAGGCTGAGAAAGAAGGTAAGGTGGTTTCTGAATTAATAGAACTAACCAAGCAGCAAAGGGTAGAAGAGTTGGCAGCAATGTTTACGGGCGACCGATTAACTGATGCATCGCTTGAAAGTGCAAGATTGCTTTTAGAAGACGCGTAGTTCGCGAACTATTCTATTTTTACGCCCAAATTAAAGACCCGAACTAAAGAGCTTTATAAAACTAAACGATATGAATAATCTACTTGCGAATAAAAGAGGGATCATTTTCGGTGCGCTAGACGAGCGTTCGATTGCTTGGAAAGTAGCTGAAAAGGTGCACGAACAAGGTGGAACTTTTGTGCTAACCAATGCACCGATTGCCATGAGAATGGGCAAAATAAACGAGCTTGCCGAAAAATGTGGCGCACAAGTAATTCCTGCCGATGCAACAAGTATGGAAGATTTGGAAAACTTGGTAACACAGGCACAAGAAATTTTAGGTGGTAAGCTTGACTTCGTGTTGCATTCCATAGGTATGTCACCAAACGTTCGTAAAAACAAAGCTTACACAGATTTAAACCACGATTGGTATTCTAAAACATTGGACATTTCAGCCATGAGCTTTCATCGTGTGATGCAAACTTTATACAAGCAAGATGCAATGAACGATTGGGGAAGCATTTTGGCATTGAGCTATATTGCCGCTCAAGAGGCATATCCTTTTTATTCTGATATGGCTGATGCAAAAGCCACGTTAGAATCTATTGCACGTAGTTTTGGTTATCATTATGGAGTGAAAAACAAGACAAGAGTAAATACCATTTCACAATCACCAACAGTTACAAGTGCCGGAAGTGGAATAGCTGGATTTGAGAAATTCTTCAATTTTGCTGATGAAATGTCGCCACTTGGTAACGCTAGCGCAGAAGCTTGTGCAGATTACTGTCTAACGCTATTTAGCGACTTGACAAAATTTGTAACCATGCAAAACCTTTTCCATGATGGAGGTTATTCTACCACAGGAATTACTTCTCAGGTAATGGAGAAATGGGGAGAATAATTTTCCTCATTACATTATAAAATTCAAAAGCCTCGCCCAAATTGGGTTGAGGCTTTTTTTTGCTCAACTATCGTGATCGTCTTTTCCAAAACTTCCACCAAGGACGGTTCACTGCTATTGGCTCATGATGCATCAAAGGCACACCCGTGAAGGTTCTTGGTTCACGAATGTATGTTTCAAATCTCCTCTCATCACTACCAACCACTTCAAAAACAGGAATCACTGAGGTGATTTCTTGCATTTCAACATACAGTTCTCTTGCAATTTGATCAGTACTGATTTTTAAAGGCATATAGCCTGGTTTAGAAAAGGAGAAAGTAATATTTTGATTTTTAGTGTAGGTATATTTTTCCAATTCAAAATAACCTTTGGCATCGCTTTTCGTGCTTGCATTGCTGCCTTCAATTTCAATGATTACTCCCGAAAGTGGAACGCCATTAGAAATGATTGTACCGCTATAGCTCAGTTTATATCCAACAGATTTACCTAAAACCACTTGTTCGGTCAAATAAACTTCGCCCTTTGTAATTTGTGCGCTGACTTGAGCGCTGAAAAGCGCCAATAGTCCAGCAAATGCTGCGGAAAGTAGCGGTCTTTTATCTGGAATACTCGCTTCTGAAATGTTTCGATCTAGCTGAGTATGATTGAATCTACCGCAGGCTTTTTGATTTCGATGTACAAAGAAGTTGATCAGTTCCTGATCAGAATAGGTAGTGAAATCAACAACAATTTCTTCGCATCTACCACAAAATTTGCCTTGAGCAGCAGACGTCATTTTATTCCAGTCTTGGTGACAAGGTTCGGGTAGAGAAATTTTCAGTTTTGCGCTCATGTTTACTATGATTGCAATGCAGATGATTTTCCATAAATCATCTCAAAGAAAATGGAGAGAAGATTCGATTGCTTCTGGTTTAGTCTTGAGCTTTTTTCTCTAGTTCATCAATCTGTTCGTTGACAATGAGTGTTTTGCCTTCGAGTCATTCGTTTGCTACGATTAGTAGTGCTCTTTTACCTTTCGCTTTTTTTTCGCTCGGGA
>CAZWXC010000337.1:0-3034 GCA_964637935.1 uncultured Flavobacteriales bacterium
TTAATTCAAAAGAGATAGTACCAGAAAGGATTTCATTTGAATGGCCTTGCCCATAAGAAAAACATTAAATCTGAACTGGAGACTGGAGAAGTAGCTGAATTGAACGAGCCAAAAAGCTTAAACAAGCTACAAAGTGATCGAAAAGATTATCCAAGTGTTCATAATCAAAACGAATTAAGTGATATTGATAGATTGCCTAATCCAATTCTAAAAGCAAAGCAAAACAAAAAGTCAATTTCAAAATTCGAATTAATGAAATTGGCAATAAGGCCGAAACAACTGCTTAAAAATGTTCCGAGCATACCCGAAAGCTGGTATGATGGCATAGAACCAGATAAAGAGCAAGAAAAATCAAACGAAGGTTTCGCGAGTCTTTTATGTGGTTTATTGGCCTTCGCAATACCGTTTATTACCTTGATTTTAGGATTGGTGATTCCTTTTGTATTCTTATTTGGTTTGATAGCTGGTTTTGTCCTAGCAATCGTAGCAATTGCAAAAGGAGCTGAATCTAGAAAATATGATGATGCAGCAAAAGCAGGCTTCATTTTAGGTTGGATCTTTTTAAGTTTAACAATCTTATTTGTTATCCTATTTATATTGTTTATTCTATTGCTGATTGCTGCTTTTTCATCCTACTAGGTACTTCATCATATTTTAAGAATAAACACTTAAGAAAATTGGGAGGATGTGATGATTTATCCTTTATTTGTGCTCAAGACTAATCTTAAACTATTTAACATGAAAAAAATCGTTTTAATAGCTGTTGCTGCAGTGGCGTTGTCCTCTTGCAGTTCTATCTATGTTGCGGTTACTGATAATCCAATCGGAACTAAGGTTGGAAAAGTATCCGGACTTAAGGATTGTACAATGGGTAATGCTGCCAAAAATGGTGGAATCACTCAAATAGGTACTGTAAAGTATCAATTTAAAGGAGCAAAATCTTTTATTGAAGTAACTGGTAATTAATACTCAAAAATTTAGAACTATGAAAATTTTTAAAAGCTTAGCTTTTGTTGCAGTAGCTGGATTTTTGGCTTCTTGCAGTGTAACTTCTCCTCTTACAGCCACCAATAACGCAATGAGTGGAAAAGTAGGTAAGGCAACTAATAACTGCTTGTCTGCGGCACCCCTAACACGTCTTGCTAATGGTGAGTTAATGCCCATTAGTGGTGGTTGGTGTTTTAACGATAAAAAATATGATATCTACAATGCAGCCATGAATGGCGGTATCACTAAAGTTGCTACGGTAGATTTGAAAATTACCAACTATCTTTTCTTCCAAAAGTATGAACTTATTGTAACAGGTGAATAATATTAGAATTATGAAAGCATTTAACATTAAAACAGTTTTAGGCGCTTTGACACTTGCAGCTATGGTAAGTTCTTGCGCAATTAGTTATCCAATAGCAGTTAAATCAAACAAGTCTATAAAAGAAGGGCGTGCTTCGGTGAAGGTTATTTTTGGAATTCCACCAATGAACTCTGATTTAAGCATAAAAACAGCTGCCGAAAATGGAGGTATTACCAAAATTGCTACTGTAGATTTTCTTGTAGAATCAAAAGCTCTTGGTTTTGTTGCTAAGTATACAACAATTGTAACTGGAGAATAATCTCAGAAAATATACTATCAGGAAAGAGCGATGGACATCCATCGCTCTTTTTTGTTTGTTAGATTTGAAATCTAAGTAATCAAGATCAATGGTAAATATAAGATTAGGAGTTTTGACTCCAATTTCGCTTCTGGTTGTTGTGGTTTTTTTAATGACTAGTTGTACGTCTAATAATGACGTAGTTGGTCATCATATTTTACAAAAGAGAAAATATAACAAAGGCTGGCATTTCGATTTTAAAAAGAATCTGCAAGTAGCTCAAGCCAACCCTGAATCACCAAAAAAGAAAGAGAATACTGACAAAAGGGAAGAGGATGAGCAAGAACTAGTTTCGAATGTTAATGAAATGATTACTAATGAGGTTAAACCCACTAAGCATACCGAGAAGCAAGGTCATGCTAGAGACTTGAACGATGTACGTATTCCTTTAGAGAAACAGCAAAAAACCACTAAAGCTGAATACAAACAACCCAAAGCTGAAGAACTTGAGCCGCAAGATGGTATTTCAAACGAAAGTGAAGATGACGATGTCTTTGTTTATATGGCTTTTGGCGCATTAGGTATTGGCTTAATCTTGTGTTGGTATCCTATTCTTGGAATTATTTTTAGTGTATTAGGATTGATTTTTGCCATTGTTGCGATCGCAAAAAATGAGGATAAGAAATTATCTAGTATTGCATTGCTCGTGGGAATTATATTGACAATAACCACGGTCATACTTAATGTTCTTATAATAAGATTGTTAATTGCAGATATGTAAGTGATTTTTTATGTTGAAAAAGATAGTATTGTTGCTGATTAGTCTGTCAATTTTGAGTTGTAGTTCTTCGAAAAGCAACTTTAGTTCAAACGCAGTTTTCCAAAAAAGACAACACACAAAGGGATTTTATTTTTCGGGTTTCAAAAGCAAATTGAAAACTGAATCGACTGATATTGCTCGGAATGAAGAGCTTGAACTTAAGGAAGAATACAATCGAAAAGAATATTCCGCCAATCAAAATACTCCTGACTCAACTACAATAACGTCAAGCTCATCTTTTGAGAAAGAAGTCCATACTGAAATTGAACAAGCTAAAATCAAGAAACCAAAATCGCAATCGAAACTTGAAAGAAATGAATTGATCGGAGTTGGAATAGAGCAATCCGCGTCAAAAAGTAAAATTGATGACGAACCATTGTCAGAGTCAGTTACCACGAAGTCAATAGCAGTTTTTTTTACTGGTATATTGGGCTGGGTACTCTTGATTGCATTTATTGTTATGTTGATATTAAGTTTAAGCCTCATACTTTACGCACTTGTACCATTAGGTTTATCACTCATTCTAGAGGCGTTTGCCTATTTTGTTGGTGATGATTTAGAAGACAAGGTAAAAGCTGCTAAAGTAGGGTACAGCTTATCCATGTATTATTGGTGGCTAATGGCT
>CAZWXC010000337.1:3044-3951 GCA_964637935.1 uncultured Flavobacteriales bacterium
CTGTGCTTTCCATTTCGCTTTCTAGCTTAATTTTTATAATATAATGCAAAAGTTTTTCCTTTCTATATTAGTAGATACAATAGCAGTGTTTACATGCTGCTACTTGCTTCCTGGGGCAGATGTTACAGGTTTTGGAAGTGCTATTTTAGTAGCACTTGCACTTGCTTTACTTAATCAATTTGTTAAGCCGCTTTTGGTCTTATTCACTATTCCAGCAACAATTCTTACGCTAGGTCTTTTTCTGCTGGTAATCAATGCCTTGATTATTTTGTTGGCAGATTGGATGGTGTTGGGGTTTAGCGTAAATGGCTTTTGGTGGGCACTCGGATTTAGCTTTGTATTGACATTTGTGAAATCTGTTTTTAATGCCTTGGTTGGCAATAACAAAGACGACAATAATAGCGGACGATTGCAGGCTTAGCCGATAATTCCTCTAAAATTAGCGATGCTTTCGTAAATCACCGAACGTAAGTCTAACACCACATCATTTCTTACTTCTAATTCAAAACCATAGTAGTTTTCAGGAAATGCTTTGCGCAGATACGTTGTAAATCCATCAGCACTGCCTCTGTACGGATAATTGTATCTGATCTTTAAATCGGGTTGCACTTCTTTCATGCACTTTTTCCAAATTTCGGCTAAGTTGCGTTCCGCCTTTTTCTTAGAATCGAACAGGATACCAACGGGTGAACTGCGATCTTGATTTCCGAGCACTGGTGTGAATGAGTGCACTGAAATATGGATCACTTCTTCATGAATATACCGCTCAATAAATTGCTCTACCGATTTGCGGTACGGCAAATAGTATTGGCTCATTAAATCGGCCTTTATTTCAGGAGAAAGCGTGGTCGTAAAAGGAGAAAACAAGTCTTTGTGATGTATAGAACGATTTGGATCAATCAATAAC
>CAZWXC010000338.1:0-3950 GCA_964637935.1 uncultured Flavobacteriales bacterium
AAATGGTGTTTTTCTCCAACAGGTGGCATATCATTAGGTCCTATTTCTTTAACAGAGACCATCACTACCAAAAATATTGTTGTGCACTTATTAGATGAAACTGGGAATCCACTCAGGTCTTGGAGCTTTGTAAATGCATGGCCAATAAAGTGGTCCTTAGGTGATCTTAACTCCATGAATAATGAAGTGGCCATTGAATCCATGGAGTTTGCCTTTAGTTATATGAAAGAAGTATAACGAACACGAGCAGCATGGCAATTGAAATAAGAGAACTGGTTATTAGGGTTAGGGTAGAAGAGTCTGAAAAAAAAGGAATAAGTGAAGTGAACACTGAAAAACTTAAGCGGGAGATTCTTCGCGAATGCAGAAGAGCCATAAAAACAGAGTTTGAAAAAAGAAACGAAAGATAGATGCATGATCGACTGAAAATAGCTGCTTTTAAGGATAATAAGTTTTTAACCCCATTAGGTTACAGTACTGTTTTCATAATTAACCCTGCTTCGTATACTCATGAGCACAAGGTAAATTACAATGAAGATGTTCCAGTTGGTGCACCAGGTACTCCCTTAATGTTTAAAGGGATGCCACCTGAGACTATTTCATTTGACGTCATTTTTGACGCCACAGGCGCAATAGAAGCTCCCAAGTTATTTCCGATTAGTAAGTTGCCAATAGGTGCACAGATTACTTTATTCAAGAAAGTCTGTTTTACATATAATGGCGATATCCATGAGCCCAATTATTTAGTATTGAACTGGGGAACACTCGTATTTAAGTGTAAACTGACTTCATTGAAGTTAGAGTATACATTGTTCCAGGCAAACGGAATACCATTAAGAGCTAAAGCCTCATGCTCTTTCATTAAGTCAATTGATGCTTCAACTTTAGCCAAAGAAGCAAATAATCAATCCCCAGATCTAACCCATATGATAGAAGTGAAAGCAGGGGATAGTCTTCCATTGATATGCAATGAAGTGTACGGAGACCCAAGCTATTACATGGAAGTAGCGCGTTATAATAATTTAGTGAATTTCAGACAATTAAAACTTGGAAGTATTCTCTTATTACCTCCCTTAAAATAAGCATATGTCCAATTCACCTTTAGCTGAAGGAGCAAATATTTTCTCTTATTCCATTTTGTCTGGTGGTTCCGAAATACCCGATTCCTATGAAGTAATGAGCATGAGTATTACCAAGGAAGTAAACGTTATAGCTACAGCTCAAATAACACTTCGTGATGGTAGTTCTGAGAGTCAGTCATTTGGGATTTCAGACTCTGATACTTTTAAACCTGGGGCAGAAATTGAGATAAAAATTGGGTATCAGTCAAAAAATGAGACCGTGTTCAAAGGAGTGGTCATTAAGCAATCAATTCGAGTTGACGAAGGAAGTGTTTCTAGGCTCCAAATCACGTTGAAAGATAAATCAGTTGCTCTTCACGAAATTAAAAAGGAAGGCACTTTTTTGGCCATGAAAGATAACGCTATCATGGAGCAAGTTGTAAGCGATTCTGGTACAGGTATTTCTGCGACTGTTGATTCTACTGCCATTGAGCATGAAAAAATCATATGGTCTCAATCCTCAATTTGGGATTTCTTAAAAAGAAGAGCTCAAAATAATGGAATGCTTATCACAACAGATGGAGATAAGATTACAATCGCGAAACCGAAGCTTTCTGCGGAACCAGAACTTCAGGTTCAATTCGGCTATGATATGATTGATTTTGATACGGACGTAAGTGCTATTAAACAATATTCTGGAGTGGAGTATAGCGCATGGGATCCAAAAACACAAAAGACTTTAATCGGAAGCGCTGAAGATCCCAAATTGAATAAACAAGGTAATTTAAGTAGCTCGGACCTTTCCTCTAGCCTCGATGCAGGAAAATTGAAGGTTAAGGTTGCGGCAGCAAAGACCGAAGCAGAATTGAAAGAATTAGCGACATCATACTTTGAATTATTGAGCTTGGCTAGGTTTAAAGGCAGTGTTTCATTCCATGGAAGTTTAAAAGCCAAACCAAATTCTACGATTAAATTAATGGGCTTGAGTGAGCGCTTTAATGGAAATGCTTTTATCTCTGGCATAACTCATAACATTGAAAGTGGGAATTGGCAAACTAAGGCTACCTTAGGATACGATGCTGAATTATTTGGCCAGAAGGATGATATTGGGAGCCCAGGTTCAGTTACCTCAACACCGCCAATCAATGGTTTGCAAACAGGAAAGGTGACTAAAATAGATGAGGATCCTGACAATAGTTTTAGAATCCAAATATCAATGCCTATATTAGGCGATGATAGCGAGCCTATTTGGGCTAGGTTGGCCACGTTTTATGCTGGAAATGGAATTGGAGCCTACTTCATGCCAGAGATCGATGATGAAGTAATCTTAGGCTTTATGGGCGATGACCCATCTGATCCTATCATATTAGGAAGTGTGTTTAGTGCCAAGATTCCAATGCCAGAGACCGCAGACTCAGAAAACACTATAAAAACATTAATTACTCAGAGTAAGCTACAAATAAAGTTTGACGACAAAAACAAAGTCTTTACCATTCTGACTCCAGGAGAAAACACCATTGTTTTGAGTGACCAAGACAAAGGAATCTTAATCCAAGATCAAAACGGTAATAAGATTCAAACTGATGATAGCGGGGTTACTATTACTGATAAGAGCAATAATAAAATTGAAATGGCAAGCGGTGGAATTACTATCGACAGCCAATCTGCTCTAACACTTAAGGCTGCGCAGGCTATAAAAATAGAAGGAATGTCGATTGAGAACAATGGCACTCAGTCTTTTAAAGCCACAGGAGGTACTGTTTCTATTACTGGTAATCAAACCACCGAAGTGTCTGGAAATGCGCAATGTACTGTTAAAAGTAGTGGTCAAATGGCAGTAAAAGGAACAATGGTAAACATCAATTGATATGGCAATAGATAAATCATTTCTAGGTCGCGGATGGAGTTTTCCACCTACTTTTCTTCCAGAGGATAAGGGCGGGCTTGTTATGGTTTCCGCAGAAAAAGACATCAGTCAATCACTTGAAATATTAATGGGAACTAGTCTTGGAGAGCGAATCCTATTACCAGAATATGGATGCGATCTCCTCAGTTATCTTTTTGAGCCAATTACTGTTTCTAAAATGAATTACCTGCAAGAGCTAGTAAGAACCGCTATTGTTAACTATGAAACTCGTATAAATTTAGAGGAAGTGCTTATAGATCGTTCAGATTACTTGGATGGAATTATCAAAATCAAATTGGAATATAGTGTACCAATGACCAATACGCGGTTCAACCTCGTTTTCCCATATTACAAGGTAGAAGGCACAGGGATTCCTCAGTTATACCATGAGCATGTTTCTCTAAGCAAGAAAAAGGAGGTGGATAAATGATCAATCCTCTGAAAGGCACACTTCGCGGCAATCGAGACAACCCAAACTTATTGAAAAGTTATTTTAAGATAGATGAGCGTTCGTTTTCTGATGTTTTGGGTTACATCACATCTTTCTTGGATAGTATTAACTACTATAATCTCGACAATGAAATAGATGGATCATGGAAAAAAATAATTGAAGGTGATAGGATAATTTTCATGTGTTTGATCATTAATGAACCCACACAAAAATTAGAAAATGCTCTTCAAGAGCACGCTGTAAGTGGAGAGGTAAGTGAAGAAAGGCGTACAGCTTTGCTAAGTGATCTATTTGAAAGACACCGCAAAATCACACGTTGGAAAGAACATCTTGCTTACTTAGGGCAGACTAGGCTATCAGAAAAGATTAGTAGTATTTTACATGATGTATTGGATAAAAAAAACAATGATTTAGTTGAGATAATTAATGCTTCAACTTCAAAGTCAAGTCAAAAGATTTCTTTGCTCAAACGTGAACAATCCTCTTTAAAGTCGGATATAACAGCGGAACTGAATGATGTGGCTTACAGCTA
>CAZWXC010000339.1:0-3945 GCA_964637935.1 uncultured Flavobacteriales bacterium
GAATTTGGTGCCTTGTATTGCACTCCAAAAAATCCAACTTGTGCTGAATGTGTGCTTTCAACATATTGTATCGCCAAGCAAAACAACCTGGTTGATGCTATTCCTTTCAAAGAGAAAAAGTTGAAGCGTAGAAGTAGATTCTTTCATTTTATTGTTTTTGAAAATGAGGGAAAAACCTTCCTTCAGCAACGAGGCGAAAAGGATGTTTGGCAAGGTTTATTTCAATTTCCTTTGATTGAAACCGAAAGCGATTTCGAGCTTGACTCGGATATGATTAATGAAAATTTAAAGTCTGAAATTCAGATCAATAAAGTTGCTCAAGTAAAAAAACATGTGTTGAGTCATCAAGATCTTTGGGGTAGATTTTACCATGTTTCTGGAGAAATTCAAATTGTTAGCAATTACAAACTGGTTAGCATAAATGAACTTCATACGTTTGCACTTCCAAGACTCATTGATCGGTACTTAGAAACAGAACCGTTTAATGCGTGAAAAACAAACTTTAGTTTATAAGTTTGCTTAAACCGAAAAATGGAATAAAATGGCAGGAGTTAACAAGGTAATTATTTTAGGCAATTTAGGTGCTGATCCAGAAGTAAGAACAACAACTAGCGGCATTAAAGTGGCGCGACTTAGGTTGGCTACCTCTGAAACATACACCAACAAGGAAGGTCAAAAGATAACAAACACTGAGTGGCACACTGTAAACCTTTGGCGAGGACTTGCCGATATTGCTGAGAAATATTTGGCAAAAGGCAGACAAGTTTATGTGGAAGGAAAGCTTAGAACCCGCAGCTATGATGACAAAGACGGCATCACTAGGTATTCAACCGAGATAGAAGCTGACAACATCAACTTGATTGGCGGTTCTAAAAATGATGACGAGCAAGGCGGAGGTTACAACGCACCTCAGCAGCAACAGCCTCAGCAGAGCAGACCTCAACAACAGCCATCTGCAGCAGCGCCAAGCGCGTCTGACGATGATGATCTTCCGTTTTAATTAATACCCTATTTGTGGACCCCGATCCTTATTCGAGTTTTGTTCTCCTTAGCGTATTAAAACCTTGGGATTTTGGAATCATTTTCGTGATTCTAGCCATTCTTTTATTGCTTGTTTTTTCAGCGCTGATCAGCGGTAGCGAAGTGGCTTATTTTGCGCTTTCACCCAAAGACAGGGAAACGCTTGAAGACGAAAATTCAAAAGCTTCGAAGCAAGTAATCGATCTTCTTTCCAGACCAAAAGCATTATTAGCAACCATACTTATTGGAAACAATTTGGTCAACGTAGCAATCATTATTCTGTCATCTTACTTGATGGAATTAGTGTTTGATTTTTCGGGCCGCGAGGTTTTGGCGTTTTTTATACAAGTGGTTGTTGTAACACTGGTATTGCTAATCATTGGTGAGATTTCGCCAAAGGTTTATGCCACCAAACAGTCTATAAAGCTGGCTGTTTTAATGTCGACTCCGATGCTTGCAATGCGCAAAATATTTTGGCCGCTTTCTTCCATTTTGGTAAAAACTACACGAAAAATAGATAGAAAAGCCAAAGAGCGCGACAATGGAAACAACATCACTGCTGACGAGCTTTCTCATGCATTAGAACTGACTACCGATTTAAATTCGAAAGAAGAAGAGCAACGCATTTTACGCGGCATTGTAAAATTTGGATCTACAGAAGTGCGTCAAGTAATGACTCCTCGAATAGATGTTTCGGCCTTTGATGCAGAAATAAAATACAACGATTTAAAAGCACATATTTTGGAAAACGGCTTTTCTCGAATTCCAATTTTCGAAGAAAGTTTTGACAAAGTTGTAGGAATTTTATACGTAAAAGATTTGCTTCCTTACCTAGAAGAAGACAATGATTTTGATTACAAAAAATTGCTAAGGCCCGCCTATTTTGTTACTGAAAACAAGAAGCTGGATGATTTGCTCCGCGAATTTCAAGGCAAGAAAAACCACATGGCAGTGGTAGTAGATGAATATGGCGGAAGTAGCGGAATCATTACACTCGAAGACATTATTGAAGAAATAGTTGGCGAGATAAGTGATGAATTTGACGAAGACGAATTGGTGTATTCAAAACTGGATGATAACAACTATGTTTTTGAAGGGAAAACGGCACTTATAGATATGTATCGTGTGCTAAATATCACGGGCGAACGCTTTGAGCACGCAAAAGGTGATAGCGATTCTATAGCCGGTTTCATCCTAGAGCTGTCAGGAAAAATCCCACAGAAAAACGAAAAAATAAAGTTTGAAAACTTCCTTTTCACAATAGAAGCGGCTGATAAACGTAGAGTTAAGCGCATTAAAGTAACGCTCAACACGAACCTCGATCATGCTTAAATATCTATTGCCCATTCTAGTTGTAATTACGCTTTTAAGCTGCAACGAAAGTTATACTCCAAAACCCAGAGCATACGCTCGTGTTGAGTTGCCAACGCCAAAATATGTAAGTCCAGATTCAAATACTTGGGATTGCCCTTATTGGTTTGAATACAACAATCAGAGTTTTATCACACTTGACCCAAGGTACAAAGACAGCACGTGCTGGTACAATATTTACTATCCAAAATTGAAGGCTTCTATACACCTTACGTTTGATCGCGTAGATGGTGATTTGAATAGTCATATAGAACAAAGCCGCAAGCTAGCGATGAAGCACATCGCAAAGGCTACTAAGATTGACGAAGTGATGATTGAGAATGACGCTGAGCGCGTTTACGGAATTGTTTATGATTTTAAAGGCGAAACCGCGAGTGATCTTCAGTTCTTCCTTACTGACAGCACCAATCACTTCTTGCGTGGTTCGCTTTACTTTAATGTTTATCCAAACAAAGACTCACTCAGCCCAGTGATTGATTATGTGAAAACAGACATTAATCACATGTTAGAAAGCTTTCATTGGAATTAATAAGGTCTGCGAACCTTAACTTTCTTTATCCACTTTTTAGGTTTGCGACCACGTTACCCATTTTAAGCGAGTTTAAATTTCAACCTAAAAAATATTTTACTCACTTAACACTTTCGAATAAAGTATTTTATATGTTCGAAAAACTAACTTATTCACCAATTCCAAACCTATTTAACTAGAATCTAATGAGGTGCATATATATAATGTCAATATTAGTTTTAGTTATTATTACTAGTGCTTTTGGTCAGAAAACTTTCGAAGCAAGGCTAATAATAAAAAACGCAGTTAACCAATCAGACACCCTTTATTTTGGTATTGCAAACGGTGCTACCCGATATATTGATACTGCATTTGGCGAAGTCAATATTCTTAGCGCTTCAGTTGATACAGCTTTTATTGACGCAAGATTTTCAGACCGATTCTCAGTTCATGACAGCAACGGAAACTACGAATTTGAAAATGGCAATGTAAAAATGGGGGTCGCCCCAATAACATATGAATCAAAAAAGCAATTCCTCGATCCATCAGAGGGATTTTTAATCTGGTACTATTATTATGAAATAAACATTTACAACACAAGTTGGCCGATAAATGTTTCTTTTTCTGAAACCGTTAATAATAGCGAGCAAAAACTGAGCGATTTCACATTAACAAGCTGGGCAGATCCATCACGTTGGTTTGATGTGGGGCCTTTATGTGGCAACACTAAATATTACAACATTAAATCAGACTCTAATTACATTTTCAATTACTCAGATTTATGTGAGTTTATAACCGAAAATGGCGATACCGTTCATCTCTTATTTATTGGTATTACCAATAATACAGTTTCAACTAAAGAACTTCCATCAGATCGAAGTTCATCCATCAGAAGTACACCTCAAGGGTTTGAAATTCCAATTGAAATTTATTATCGTATGGATGATTGGAAACTTATCGATGCTTTTGGCAAGGAAATTCAATATGAGTATCAATCCACTAATCAATCTGTCCAAATCGCTCCAACTAACAAAACAAACGGATTG
>CAZWXC010000340.1:0-3924 GCA_964637935.1 uncultured Flavobacteriales bacterium
CAATTAATCCGCCTTTTGCTGCTTCGGGGCTTAAGTGAATGGCTGAAGGAACTTTTCCAGAAGCGCCAGACATGCGGCCATCTGTTACCAAAGCAACCTTATAACCTTGGTTTAAAAGTAAACTCAATGTTGGTGTAAGCTTGTGTAATTCAGGCATTCCAATAGCATGTGCACCCTGGTTTTTAACCACTACAATTACATCACGGTTTAATTCGCCTCGCTTAAATGCTTTGATCACTTCGTCTTGATCGTCAAAAACAGCTGCAGGTGCGGTAACTACCAAATGCTCGTCTTTTACAGCCGAAGATTTTATCACCGAGCGACCTATGTTTCCATTCATAATGCGCAAGCCTCCTGTTGATGCAAATGGATTTTTAACACTTCGCAAAACGGTTTCATCAAGAGAATTTTCAGGACAATCTCTCCACTCCAATTGATCACCATTCATAAATGGTTCTTTGGTGTATGCTTCCAATCCTTTGCCCATAATGGTGGTCACATTCTCGTTCAAGTAACCACCTTCGCGCAAGGTTTTCATTAAGAAGCCCATACCGCCACATGCTTGAAAATGATTGATATCTGCATTGCCATTTGGATACACTTTAGTCAATTGAGGAATGGCTTCTGACAGGTCTGAAAAGTCTTCCCAATTGATGATAATGCCAGCAGCGCGTGCTATAGCAACAATGTGTAATGTGTGGTTAGTAGAACCACCCGTTGCCAAAAGGCCAACCAAAGCATTTACAATGCTCTCTTCGGTGATTACTTCATACATAGGAATGAAGTCGTTGCTCTGCTTTGTGATTTTGGTCAATCGCTCAACAGCAAAATCAGTAAGCGCTGTTCTCAACGGTGTTCCAGGAGTTACAAATGAAGCTCCAGGCAAATGTATTCCCATGATTTCCATGAGCATTTGATTGCTGTTGGCTGTGCCATAAAATGTGCAGGTTCCTGCTGAATGATAAGATGCTGACTCAGCTTTCAATAATTCTTCACGGCCAATTTTTCCAGCAGCATAATCTCTTCTAAAAGCAGCTTTTTCTTCATTGGTGATTCCTGATTCCATTGGGCCACCGGGCACAAAAATGAATGGTAAGTGACCAAAACGAAGTGCTCCGATCATCATTCCAGGAACAATTTTGTCGCAAATACCTAGGCAAAGACCGCCATCAAACATGGCGTGGCTCATACCAATGGCTGTAGACAAAGCAATAATGTCGCGGCTAAATAGCGAAAGTTCCATACCAAGTTGACCTTGGGTAACACCATCACACATGGCCGGTACACCACTTGCTACTTGGGCTACAGAACCCACTCTGCGGGCTGTTTGTCTTATTTGTTCTGGATAATGCTCATAGGTTTTGTGAGCCGAAAGCATATCGTTGTAGGCAGTGATGATGGCTAAGTTGGCTTTTTGTGTGCCGCTCAAATCCATTTTTTCATCTTCAGCGCAAGCTGCAAAAGCATGCGCAAGGTTACCACAAGCAAGATCTTTACGGATTACTCCATCTTGCTCGGCTGCCTTCATTTGCGCCAAATATGCAGTTCGTGTTTTTGCCGAACGCTCCTTAATGCGATCGGTTATTTGTTTTACTATCGAGTTCATAAACAAAGATTTAAGATGCCCAAAAGAGCTCAAGGCTTACTTCGGGCTGATTTATGAAACCAGCAATCGGATGAGTGAATTCATCACCAGATGTTTTTGCGGTTTCGAATACCTCTTTTTTGTCAGCTCCGTAAATATGGAGAAAGAGAGTTTTACTATTTAGAAGTGCCTTTCGCGTAAAGCTAACGCGGTGATATGGCGCAACTGGTGGAACTACGCCAATCAAATCGTTTGGATTGTTTTTATCCATTCCGGCTTTCAACGCTTCGGCTTCTGGAAAAAGTGAAGCGGTATGAGAATCGCCCCCCATACCAAGCACTACACAAGAAAATGGACGTGGTATTTCGCGCACCATTTCAGTTGCAATTTCCATGTTATTGGCAAAGTCATTTGCGTCAAAAACCAAAGGAATAAAATTAGCTGCAGCGGCTTGGTTTACCAGCAAAAGCTCATTTACCATGGCTGCATTTAAGTCTTTGTGCGCATCAGGCAAAAACCGATCGTCAACTAAACCAACGGTTACTTTGCTCCAATCAAGTTCTGTTTCTGAAAGCAATTTAAATAGACCTTTTGGGGTAGAGCCACCAGAGACCAATAGTGATGCACAGTTGTTTGCTTCGATATCTGCATTTAGTGCCTCAGCAATACGATTCGCTAATTGCAAGTCAAGATTAGTTCTATCCATTTTTCTTCGCTTCGTTTTCTTGAACTTTTGCAACGTGGCGAGATCTAATCCACTCGTGTTCAGAGTTCATAATGCGATGTCCAGGACCCCAAGTCCCAGCTTCGTAAAGAATGTTTGGTTGTTTAGTGGCGCTCCAGTTTTTCAAAATAGATTCTATCCAAACCCAAGAAGCGCGCACTTCATCGCGTCTCATAAACAGGGTTTGATTGCCGCGCACTACGTCCATCAATAAACGCTCGTAAGCGTCTGGAAAGCGCTGCGTAAAGTGATCAGCATAATCCAATTCTAAAGAGAAAGGCTTGTAGCGATATCCACCAGGCCCTGGTATTTTTACCATTTGAGTCAGCTCAATACGCTCTTCAGGCTGAAGGCGAATCGTAAGCTTATTGTTCACCATTTTTTTCCTTTCGGGGAAAAGATTGTGAGGCACAGGCTTGAAGTTGATGACTATTTCCGAATAGCGGTGGGGCATGCGTTTTCCTGTGCGCAGATAGAATGGAACACCGCCCCACCGCCAGTTATCGACATATGTTTTGAGCGCGACAAACGTTTCGGTTGACGAGTCAAACTTTTCTATTTCTTCTAAATAAGATTTTACTGGGCCTTCTGCAGTGTTTCCTCTTGTAAATTGACCACGCACAGTGTGCGTTTTAATGGTTTCGGTAGTGTAAGGACGAAGCGCTTTTAACACTTTCAGTTTTTCATCACGCACCAAGTCAGCTTCAAGCATAAGTGGCGGTTCCATGGCAATCAAACAAAGCAATTGCAACAAGTGATTTTGCACCATATCGCGCAAAGCACCATAGTTATCATAATAACCGCCTCTGGAGCCAACTCCGATAGATTCAGCTACGGTGATTTGGATGTTGTCTACATCTTGTGCGCTCCAAGCTCGCTCAAAAATATTGTTTGCAAAACGCAAAACCATCAGGTTTTGAACGGTTTCTTTACCCAAATAATGATCAATGCGATAGATCTGTTCTTCAGGGAAATATTTGGCAACCTCGGTGTTTACGTTTTCTGAACTTTCTAAATCGCGTCCAAGCGGTTTTTCTAGAACCACGCGTGCGCCAGGAGTGATGAAGCCTTCGTCATTTAGGTATTTACAGATGTTTCCAAAAATGGCTGCTGGTGTAGCCAGATAAAAGGCCCGCACTTCGCGGCTCTTATCGTCAAACCATGTTTTAAGGCGTTCGTCTCGTTTAGGATCTGTTGCATCTTCTGGTATGTAGCTTACCATTTTTACAAACTTGGCTACATCGGCCTTGTTTGCATCTGGCACATGCTGAAGAATATGTCCTTTTAATGTTTTACCAAATTCATCGCCTGGGTATTCAGTTCGTGCGATGGCTAGAATTCTGCTCTTTTCGTCAATCTGGCCTTCGTTGAGGCGATGATAAAGTGCAGGAAAAATTTTGCGAAAAGCCAAATCACCGTCTCCTCCGAAAATAATGAGGTCGAAATCTGGAATTTTCTGATTGTTATCGTCTGACATATAAAATGTTATCTATTTATGAGGGCTATCGCTTTAAACGCGAGCAGCAAGTTCGGCTAATCTGTTGCTGTAGCCATATTCGTTATCGTACCAAGATACAAGCTTCACCAATCCGTTGTCTACAGAAGTGAGCTCACT
>CAZWXC010000341.1:0-3915 GCA_964637935.1 uncultured Flavobacteriales bacterium
GCATAAGAATAAGTGAGTGCAGCCCGAAGATTAAAATCAGGAGTAACACGATACTTGAATTGGAGATTAGGAAGCCAAAAATCTACGGTTCGGTTATCGGTAATGGTATCCATACCTTCAAAGTAGCCGCTGCTTTTTTTGAGTACTTGGTACCCTTGGTATGAAATATTTGTTTTCTCATAGCGCACACCAACCAGAGTCATTAATTTTTTAAAATCATGTTGCACCATGGCATAATAGGCCTGCACATCTTCGGTGGCAGTGTAATCTTGACCATAGGTGCGTTCTAGTGTTTCTGTGATTCCAGCATCACCATAAACAAACAACGTGGGCCATCTATCATAAAATGAACGCATGAGCTCAGGATCGGGCATGTGATCCATGATATAACCACGATCTAATAAATTTTCATCTAGAAAACCAGCATCCACAGTATTCAAGCTAAGCTCAGGCCCAGAAATGGGGTAAACAGTAGAGGTTGGCCTATACCTTCCGAACGATTTAGCATCGATATTTCTTGATTTGTCTTTAAATCTTATTAGTGTGCCTGCTTTAACAAAACCGCTATGCTTGGCTATTTTATAAGGAAACTCAAGATCAAAGCGGCCAATAATGTTTTCGTCTTTCGCAATATGCTCTTCAAACAAAAGCTGATCTAAGCTATAATTGGCATAGTCAAAAGCATTTTGAGCGTTGTCAGGATCCGGAAAATTTAGGATCGGAAAATCTGGATTGGTTACATCAAAATTCATTGTAATAGCCTGGCCAGGATTGCCAAAAACTGCCTCCATCCTGTCGGGCTGGTTTTCTGAAGCTCGAGACCAAGCTAATTCATAAGTGGCTTTTAACCGTCTTAAATCATGTTCGCCACCCAGGCTAATAGAGGAGATGGCTTGAACACGCTTTCGGTCTTTTACATCATGATCAATACCACCATACAAATAGGTTCTTTCGCTTATGGCATCATCAAGGGTCAAGACTTTTCTAAAACGTGTTTCATGATCCACATAATTATTAAACATGCCATTGATGTAAATTAAATTGTGCTCGTCAATACTAAAATCGAAGGTGCCTGAAAGCCCCATTCGTTGGCGATTAATATCATAGTGCCTTAGTTGAACTTCAGTGTATTGAATATTGAAATTATCTTGGCCAGCCGAACCGAAAAACACTCCCTTTTCATAATCAAACTCCATGTTATCGGCCCCTTGCTTGGATTGGATATAATTACCGTTTATTAAAAACCCAATTCGCCCCTTTCTCTGAGAATACGTGAATTGAAGTTCGCCATTTGGGGTATTTCTAAGATTGTTATAACCACCAGCGGCCACAACATTAAAAACTGGTTCTAAACTTTCTGCGCGTTTTGTTTTAAGATTTACAGTGCCACCTATAGCATCACCATTCATGTCGGGTCGCAGCACTTTAGACACCTCAATGGTTTGAATTTGGCTGGCATTAAACACATCCATACCCACCGTTCTTATAGAGCTTTCTGGTGAGGGCAATTGAATTCCGTTCACGTTAAAATTGGTGAGTTCAGGCGGAGTGCCTCTCAGTTGGACGAACTTTCCTTCACCTTGATCTCTTTGAAGTGTAATTCCTGGAATTCTTTGAATAGCATCAGCAGCATTTAAGTCAGGAAAGGACTTAATCTGCTCTTCAGAAACAATATTCACAATATTGGCAGACTCTTTTTGGTCTTTCAGTGTTTTTACTTGACCCGTAGCTCTGCTGCTTATAACCACTTCGGCTAGCGACTGCGCATTCGTTACAAGTATAAAATTTTGTGTATAGGTTACATTAGTGCCAATGTTCACCAAAAGTTCTTGCGAATGATAACCGATAAAATTAACTACCAACGTAATGCTACCTGAAGACACATTCTCAATGACATAATATCCTTTGGCATCCGATGAAGTTCCGTTTGTTGTTCCTTTAATAACAATGGTAGCTCCTGGCAAAGTTTCGCCCGAAATAGCATCACTAATGAAGCCTTCAATTCTTGATGCATTGGCAACAAACGAAATGATTATTAAGCCTAGGGTTAAGAATGATTTAAATGACATAGAATGCGATTTAGAAACAGAAAAAAGCTACCTCAATAAGATTTTTCATCCTATATAAGGTAGCCATTATAATATCTGAAAATGATTATTCTACGATGATCTTCTTCACAGCGGTAACACCGTTTTGTTCTATGTGTATGAAGTAAAGTCCGTTGCTATAACCCTCAAAGTTGAAGGTTAAGCTAGTGCCAGAAGTGTTTTGCTGTTGCATCATTCTACCTTCTGAATTGATGACTTTTACCGTAGCTGGAGCATTATTTTCTAATGTTAATTGTGCTTGGCTGTTAGTAACAGGATTCGGATAAAAGCTAAACATTTTTGGAGTTAACTCTATTGTGGAAAGAGCTCCATCCACGTATACTTTAAGCATCGGTCTTCTTTCTGGGTGGTTGGTGCCGTCACCAGGATTCCCTTGTGGATCTACATCATCTGGATCAGCGATGTTTTCGAATGATGTAAATTCTCTAGCATTTTCTACTGTTGATGGACCTTGATCTTCTGGAAGAAAAATTAGAGCAATGGCATTTCCAGTTTCCCATCCCGGACGATTAACCAACTCTTGTATGATGGATCCAATATCAGAAGTTTGATATGGTTGCCAAATTGACCAATCCTCTTCTACGGTCCACTCAACTTGTGTGGTTGTTCTAGGTCTGTCAGTAAGCAACATGTTTTCATTAAAATTAGCCTCATCAAAGGTTACAGCATTGTCTGTAGCCTCGCCTACTATAGTGAGTCTTGCTACATCTTCAGCGCTTTTACCTTCATGGGCATGAAATACTACAAAAGCAGAATCAATAGTTGAATTTGGCAGAAGATTAATATTGGTAAATCGCAATCCAAGAGTCAAAAGGTTTTGATCTTCAGGAGCACCTTCCCACCCAGCATCTAAATCATCGTCATAATAGCTGTCTACTTCGTCATTCTCTTGCTCTACATCATCTGTAGAAAGGTCTAGAGTAACCACTTGTCCGTTGTCTAAAGTGTCTGTAATTTGACCCCCTGTTCCTTGAATAAATCGTTCAAATACGGATTGTTGAGCAAAAACGCTCGCTGTTGTAAGTGAAACACATAATAAAAGTAAAATTCTTAGCATAGCATTGATTTTTAATGTTTTATGCAAAGCTATTTACTATTCAAAGGACGGTCTTAAGTTGTGGTTAAATCATTATGATAAGAACTGAGGCTTAGACTCATTCAAGTGATATTGAATTCATAAACTCAACACTTTTAGTTAAGGTCAGGGTAAAACAAGACACTAGTTATATCCTGAAATAGGTTGACAAAAACGATATTTAATAAGTCAATTTAAATAAGGATGTGACCCTTCGGTTCAAACCCCCGGCCCTCCCGATGTCAAATCGGGATGCCCGAACCAGCCGAGCTAATCGCTCCCAATCAATGCCTCAATCATCTTTCTACTCTTCCATTTTTTAATTTGAAGTTCTCGAGCGTGAGCCTCCTCTTTCTTATTGAATTCTTCAGCATGAACTATAGTCCAATCCTTAGCTTTTCCGGTGAACCCTGAATGATTTTGAAGGTGTTTCTGTAATCGTTCTGTGACCTCTTCGCGGGTAAAACCAACGTAATAGCGATCTAGCTGGACGGAATAAAGAATGTAAGTTGTGCAAACCATATCGATTCTTTTGGGCATAAAAAAAGCCTCACGTTTGTGAAGCTTTTATTGTGGGCGATGAGGGTCACGAAGCATCGTGACGAACCCCGATCCAACTTCAATTACACTCAAAATTTTTGACATAAAAAAAGCCTCACGTTTGTGAAGCTTTTCTTGTGGGCGATGAGGGATTCGAACCCCCGACCCTCTGGGTGTAAACCAGATGCTCTG
>CAZWXC010000342.1:0-3903 GCA_964637935.1 uncultured Flavobacteriales bacterium
CGCTGGGAAATGCGAACACGCTTGTTTTTGCGAACAACAGAATTTTTGTGGCAAGAAGGTCATACAGCTCACGCCACCGAAAAAGAGGCAGTAGCCGAAGCTGAACAAATGCTAAAAGTATATGCAAAGTTTGCCGAAGAATTTATGGGCTTGCCAGTGCTTCAAGGCGTTAAAACTGCTAACGAGCGTTTTGCAGGTGCTTTAGAGACCTATTGCATAGAAGCGTTGATGCAAGATGGTAAAGCGCTACAAGCCGGAACAAGTCACTTCTTGGGGCAAAATTTCGCGAAAGCATTTGATGTGAAATTTGCAACTAAAGAAGGTACACAAGAATACGTTTGGGCCACAAGTTGGGGCGTTTCTACCAGATTGATGGGTGCTCTTGTAATGGCGCATTCTGATGACTTGGGGTTGGTGCTGCCTCCAAAATTGGCTCCTATACATGTGGTTATCGTACCAATTTACAAGGGTGAAGAACAACTTGCTGAAATTAGTGTGTACGCCAATCAATTGAAAGAAACCCTTCAAGACAAAGGATTGTCAGTGAAATTTGATAACCGAGATACCCACAAACCAGGGTTTAAATTTGCGGAATACGAACTAAAGGGCGTTCCAGTAAGGATAGCCATTGGCGGACGTGACATGGAAAATGGAACGCTAGAAATAGCTCGAAGAGATACCCTCGAAAAACAAACCATGGCTCAGGTTGACGCAGTAGATCACATCATGAAATTGATGGATGAAATTCAAGCTAATATCTACAGCAAAGCATTGAAGTTTAGAGAAGAATCTACTTACAAGGTAGATACATGGGATGAATTTGTAGATGCTATTGAAAATAAAGGTGGCTTCGTTTTAGCACATTGGGATGGAACTCCAGAAACGGAAGAATGGATCAAACAGCAAACAAAAGCAACGATCAGATGTATTCTTTTAAATAATGAAAAAGAAGAAGGATTTTGCATTAAAACAGGAAAGCCTTCGAGTCAGCGAGTAGTTTTTGCAAAAGCATATTAATCAAAACATAATGGTATGTCTGAAAAATTTGATTCAATAAAAGAAAGTCTCCTTACAAAAGCCTGCTTAAAGCAAGATGTTTATGCAGTAACTAAACAAGTTTTTTCTGACTTAAACCAAGTCTTGGGAGAAGTGACTAACGAAATGCGTGATTTCATTTCGCCAAGCGACTCGAGAGTTTCGATTGAGTTGAGCAGCACAGGTGTTTGCGAATCATACCTAACCATGGCTGGTGATACGGTGATTTTTCACATGCATACCAATGTGTTCTCTTTTCCAGAATCGCATATGATTCACAGAAACGGCTATGTGAGCAAGAATCCCGAAAACGCATATTGTGGGGTAATCAATATCTATAATTTCTTGACAGATTCGTTCCGATTTAATAGAATGAATGATTATGGATACATGGTCGGAAGAATTTTTGTGAATAAAGACCAACATTTTTTTGTGGAAGGAAAAAAGCAACTTGGATTTCTTTACAACGATTTTGGTTCGGCAGTTTTAGATAAAGCAGCGCTAAGAGATATTGTTGAAACAGCACTGAAGCACGTGATTGAGTTCGATTTACTTACTCCACCATATGATAAGGTGAACATTGTAAGTGTAGATGATGTGAAACAATTAAGCCAAAATTTAAAATTAAAAACTGGGAAAAGACTAGGTTTCCGCTTCGAATCGGATGAAAATGAAGTAGAATTTTAAATTATTTTCACTCTAGGTATTGCAGCAATAAAATTCCTTTTTACATTTGCACTCCTTTTGAAAGAAAGGCCCGTTCGTCTAGGGGTTAGGACGCCAGATTTTCATTCTGGAAACAGGGGTTCGATTCCCCTACGGGCTACAATAAAAATACTATGGCAAATCATAAGTCAGCATTAAAGAGAATCAGACAGAACGCTGTTAAGAAAGCAAGAAACGCTTACCAGCACAAAACTACGCGTAACGCTGTAAGAAAGCTACGTAGTACATCTGATAAAAAAGAAGCGCAAACAATGCTTCCAACAGTAGTTTCTATGTTGGATAAGTTGGCGAAGAAAAACATTATTCACAAAAACAAAGCATCTAATCTTAAGTCAAGCTTGACTAAGCTTGTAACAGCGCTTTAATTGTAGTGATATAACTTTTTAAGTGAAAGGCTCTCCATTTGGAGAGCCTTTTTTATTTTCACCAAGTTATGTCTGAAACACCCTATACTCCACCGCCCTTATCCATTAAAGCTTGGGCAGAAGACGATCGCCCTCGCGAGAAAATGATTCAGAAGGGAAGAGATGTACTCTCTAATGCTGAATTAATTGCAATACTCATTGGTTCTGGTTCAAGAAACGAATCGGCCGTAGACTTGTCCAAAAGAATTCTAGGTGCAGTTGGAAACGATCTTCATCTATTAAGCAGCCTTTCAATAAAAGACTTGACTGCATTTAAAGGAATAGGCGAGGCCAAGGCTGTGACCATTGCTGCTGCGCTTGAGCTTGGTAGAAGACGCAAGGCTGCAGAGATCAAGGAAGCCATAAAAATAAGTTCGAGTAAACATGCGTTTGAGGTCCTATATCCTTATTTGTCAGATTTAGACCATGAGCAGTTTTATGTGGTTTTGCTTAGAAGAAATAACACCGTGATTGACACAGTAAGAATAAGTCAAGGCGGTGTAACGGGAACGGTGGTAGATGCGCGTATCATTTTCAAAGCCGCCATCGAAAAGTTGGCTAGTAGCATTGTTTTGGCACATAATCATCCTAGTGGTAATTTATCTCCAAGTCAGGCAGATATTAGGTTGACTGATCAATTGACCCAAGGAGCAAAATTGCTTGACATTATTGTAATGGATCATTTGATACTTGCCGGTCAATCTTACTATAGCTTTGCTGACGAAAACTTGATCAAGCGATAGATGGAACACGAAATTCTAATATTCACGCCCAAGAAAACCAATCGCTTGGTTTATACATTGAGGCATGTGTTTGAATATCGCATGAAAATTAGTTTCAGACTAACTCAAGACCCTGAAGCGTTTAGGATTTATCAAGGATCAAAACTGAATTATAGTTCTATTAAAATTGAGGATTTTCCTCAAGTGATTCCTTCCAACATACTTTTTGAAAAGAGATTACAGCAGCCTCAGGTTGATATAGAGGAACACGATGGATTGCAGCTGCTTTTTGCCAATGCAACCAAGGATTTACATCACGATGTGCTTGGCGCTGTTTTTTATTTGTTGAGTCGTTACGAAGAGTATTTTCCTTTTAGAAAAGATGAACATGATCGATTCTGTGCCAAGCAGAGCTTAGCCAATAAGCACGATTTTGTGACCAAGCCATTAGTTGATCATTATATCATAAGGTTTGCGTCATGGCTGAACACTTCGCTTCAAATTGAGGCATTTAAGCCAAGTCAAGATTTCAAGCATGTCATTACACTTGATGTGGATCAGCTCTACATGTATAAAGCGAAAGGATTGGCTAGAACGGTGCTTTCATTAGCGAAAGCGGGCATAAAAGATCAAGAGGATTTTTCGAAGCGAACCTCAATACTTTTTGTGGGTAAGCCAGATCCAATTGATTTATATGACGAGTTTTTAGATGCGGCTAAGTCTAAAGAATTGGAGACAATATTGTTTTTTCAAGTTGGCGATAGCACTCGCTTTGATATCAACAATCCAGTTCATTTACCTAAAATCAAGAGCAAAATCAATGAGCTGAGTTTGCGCACTAAGATTGGGATTCATCCTTCGTATTATACTTCTGAAAACGAAGAAATGATCACGCGCGAATTTGGTAGGTTCAATGCTGTTTCTAGCATGAAACTTAACCGAAGTAGGCAACACTATTTACGTTTTAAAATACCGCAAACCCTTAGATGGCTTGAAGAGCTTGGGATTACGGAAGA
>CAZWXC010000343.1:0-3885 GCA_964637935.1 uncultured Flavobacteriales bacterium
CTCTGGTTATTTGCTCAAAGACGAAAAGCCAGTGAAGTTGCTTGAAGCTATAGAAGAATGCATGGATGGTGGTGCGCCTATGTCGCCCATCATAGCTGCAAAAGCCATTGCGCTGCTTCGCGGTAAGCATGCAGAGCAAGCCAAACATGCCGAAGATTATGGATTGACCAAAAGGGAATTAGAAATTCTACAAAAAACAGCCAGTGGATTAACCAATAATCAAATTGCGGAAGAATTATTTATTTCTCCGAAAACAGTGCGCAAGCATATCGAAAATATATACCAAAAGCTGCAAGTTCATAATAGGGTTGAGGCAGTAAATATTGCTATGCGCGATAAGTTGATTTAGTTCTGCCCGTCAGCTTCGTCCCCGTTTTTAGAAAAGTCTCTGTAACGATCAGGGCTAATGATTACATCAAACAAAAAGTCTTTGCTTGTTGCAAAATAATGATAAGCCAAAGTTGCCTCATTTTCTCTGTAAAAAGCCATTTCTTCGCCTTGCTTCACATTGTCTGTAAGCACTCGATACATCGCTCTTTCAAACTGATTAATGGTTGCCGTGTCGTTGTGCTCGACAATGCTATCAAGATCTAAACCAACCAAAGTATAATAATAATGAAGCGTTCGATTTTCACTTGTATTTGTAGAGTCGAGTTGCGTAATCTGATCTACCATCATGGGCAACTTTGCATTCATGGTTTTACTAGACTCTTCAATAGCTAACTGCACCGTATCGGGTTCGGCTGTATTGCACTGAGTAAATAAGGTTGCTAAAACAGCTGCAAAGAATAGTGAGTTGAGTTTCATTTAGTTTAAGTAAAGATTGGTTAGGGTAATGGTATCACGGTATGGTTGGCCTTTTGGTCGCCAATTTTCTAAACGGGTATAGGTTGCAGAGTCGCTGCGAATAAACCATTGAAATGCTTCTTGGGCACGATATGATCCTTGCAAACCATTGTATTGTTGGGTATAAATATTGGCTTCATAAGTGTGCGAAAAGGAACTTTTTGGTCCAGTTACAAAGAAGTAAGGGTAAGTAAGTCCGTTGCTATCAGTAAGTTGTATGTAGTGCGCATCGTTCGAGTCAACGGGGGCATATGGTGAAAACAAAGTGTCACCAGCAGAAATAGTGTCTATAACCCTAAACGTTAGCAGCGACTTCTTGTGCGTATAAAGAATGACACTGATGTCTTGGTTAGATGGAAAACAGGAGAAAATAGTTTTACCACTGTTCGCGAATCGTAAAAGCAATCCATCTTCATTTTCGTTACACTCACTACCACCCAAGGTGCGCGTATTGCTTTCGTATACAAATCTGAATTTGCCTCCATCGTCTGTTTTTGCTTCACCTAAAATGTTGGTGTTAACACCATCGGCAGTGCCAATTCCATTATATACTTCCACCAATTCTAAATCAACATTTGCCCATGCGTCAGTAGTAGATTGCATGAGTCTACCTGTGATTTCTATTTGTTCTAGGTCTTTGTTTTTATTGCAAGAAATAAATGCAATGGCTGCCCAAGCCAACAACATAAATGCCCTTTTTCCCATGGCGCTGAAAGTAAGAAAAGTATGATTTGACAAATGGTGGGAAGAATTTTGCTTGTTTTAACAGTAGTTGAATAGACTTATTTTTATAATTGTTTATCACTTTAAATCAATAAACACATAATTATGAAAAGTCTATGGATCAGCGCTTTACTATGCGTTTCTGTGCTTATTAGTCAAGCTCAAGAAAAAACGGAAAAAGACCCAAACGAGTTTAGAACTCGAAAAAATGAATTAGGAATAGGAATGTTCAATGCATTTGCACTGTCTTCAAACCCAACTCCAAACATATCATACAAGCGATATACTGAAAATGGTGCTTTGAGGGTTTCTGTTGGTGGGTACGCCAATTCTAACAATCAGAGTAGGTCTTTTCAAACTTCCGATCAAGAAGTTCTTAAAGACTTGATTACGAATAATGCAATGAATGTAGGTTTTGGGTATGAACATCATATACCAATGCATAGGTGGATGCTATTTGTAGGCGTTGATGCCATTGGATCTTATTACGTTAGAAAAGATGAATATGTGTACGATGATCCCGGTTTTCTGAATGGTCTTGAATACACTCGAACTTACGAGTTAAAACATAACATAGAGACTTTTGGTTTTGGTTTAAACACTTTTTTGGGTATGAAATTTTGGATAAATGATCGCTTATCAATCAATACTCAATTTGAAGCAAGATTCAAACAAAACTTTACAAATACTGAATTGACTAATAATACAACGAACTCTATTCCTGAGTTTGAGAATAGTTTGAATTCAACCAAATCAACATCAACATCACTCGATGCGAGATTAAGTCCCTTAGGACTATTGTCGTTTAACTTTCATTTCTAGCAGAATTTATTCAGATTTTGAACACAAAAAGGCGAGCATTGCTCGCCTTTTTACATTTCTAAAGTCTTAATTCTATGGTCTATGGTCTCACCACTAAACCGAAGGTTTGTAATCCTTTTTGTCAATGATCATTTTAGCAATGATTTCCCTCAAAATCTCAGAAGTTCCACCGCCAATTGGTCCTAAACGGCTGTCTCTTAAAAGTCGAGCCAAAGGATATTCTTCCATGTAGCCATAACCGCCAAGCATTTGAAGGCAGTCATAAATTACTTCGTCAGCAATTTTGGTAGAAAGCAGCTTACTCATGCTTGCTTCTTTCACCACATAGTTGCCTTTTTTCATTTGATCGGCAATGTTGTAGTTAAACACTTTTGCCATTTCTACTTCGCTAGCTCTTTCAGCCATTTTATGTCGCAAGGCTTGAAATTCGTTGATTTTTTTACCAAAAGCTGTGCGTTCACTCATGTATTGAAGCGTATACTCAATAGCCCACTCAGCGCGTGCATGCGCATTCACGCCCATTGCCAATCGCTCCAAAGCAAAGTGTTGCATCAAATAAAAGAAACCTTGGTTTTCTTTACCCATGATGCTATCCATCGGAATGCGAACATTGTCAAAAGCAATTTCACCTGTGTCCGAAGCTCTCCAACCCAATTTATCAAGTTTCGAAGCGCTAATTCCTGGAGTTTCGCGATCCAATAAAAAGATGCTCATTCCCTTATTTCCAAGCTCAGGAGCAGTTTTGGCTGCTACGATCAAGTAGTCGCTATAAACACCATTGGTAATGAATGTTTTCGATCCATTGATCACCCATTCGTTTCCATCTTTTACAGCAGTGGTGCGCATTCCGGCTACATCACTACCACCAAATGGTTCGGTAATACACAAGCAACCAATCATTTCGCCATTGATACTTCCGGTAAGGTATTTCTCTTTTTGGGCTTCGCTTCCTTCTGCATTTAGGTGAGTCATTGCTAAATACGAATGTGCCCACATAGCTGCTGCAAAACCACCAGAATTTACTCTTTGAAGTTCTTCTAAGAAGATAACGGTAAAGAATATGTCAAGATTTAGTCCTCCATATTTTTCAGGATAATTGATGCCGAAATAACCCATTTCGCCAAATTTTTTCCAAATGAAACGTTCGATGTGTCCTGTTTTCTCCCATTTTTCAATGTGAGGGACCACTTCTTGCTGTAAAAAACTTCGGAGTCCTTCTCTAAAAAACCGATGTTCTTCTGTTAAATAATGTTCTGTCATATTTTCTATCTGCGTGCTCAAATATATAGGTTCTAAAAGGTCTTCTAAAGCCAATGGATGATTAACAGACTAAAGTCAAAATCTGTTCGATGAAATTTGGAATCTATCGCTCCATATTCTGACTCGTGTCAGTTTGTTCCATGTAGGATTATTGTGCTAAGATTTAACATCATTGGGCCTTAACTCTCTATTATTGCAACTGAAATTCGATAGAAAATACACGTGGAAAATTCG
>CAZWXC010000344.1:0-3878 GCA_964637935.1 uncultured Flavobacteriales bacterium
ATTAATTTTTAATGATTAATGTTGCAATTTCTCCTTCTCGTATTATTTCAGCAATTCCAGAAATGTAATACCCATTAATTTTGTTATAACTATATTCTTGAAAAATTGGTGGTCCAGAAATATAGCTACCTTCAAAAGTTGTTGAGTTTTGACCGTTTTGGCGCTTGGCGAAGGTGGCGCCTTTCACCACAAATGTGTTTGCGGAGTACTGAACCACCACTTTTGCCAAACGCCTGTTTTGTCTAATACTTTTGTTCATCAATTGATTTTGTGATTTCTGATTTAACTTTACCAGTATGTTCAGTAGATTTTGATTCAATAAGCATAATTAAACATTCCACTTTTGAGGAAACTCTGTGATTTTCTCCTTTTTTCACTATAAACAGTTCACCTTTTTTCAGTATCAGGCCTGGCTGATTTTCAATTTCCAATAGAAGTGCCCCTTTTACAACGTAGAACAATTCATCTTCGTTTTTGTGATTATGCCAAGGAACTTCTTGCCCTTTTATTTTTACGACTTTAATATATTGGTCATTTACTTCACCTATAATCTTTGGTGAAAAATAGTTATCAAGACCTAAAAAGGCATTTTTTAAATTCATCTTTTAAACAATTTGCCTTTTACAATTTTACCCTCTTTTTTGGCAAGATAATAAAATGCTATTCCGATAAATAATAGAAAAGATAAAGTAAAAATTGAATTTTCAATTCCAAATGCACCCCCTGTTAATAATTCAGGACCTGTAAATTTAGATTGAATGATACTGCCCATATCATTAAGCCCTGTCAGGTTGGAGCCATAAAAAGGCTGAGCAAAATTCCAGCCTAAATGGAAGAAAAAAGGTAGCCATATCCTTTTGGTATATATAAACATCATAGCCATTGTAAACCCCCAAATCAAATATAATGACAGATCAAATAGTTTGAAATCGGGATTGGAAATGTGTTGTAATTCTACCAACATTGCAATGACAATGGCTATGTTAGTGCCTAACCAATTTTCCAATATCCTTACAATTAATCCTCTATGAAATAAGTCTTCAACTAACGCAGCAAATATTAATACAGTGAAAAACCTTGCTGAGTAGTGAGTAGTTGTAATACTAAAAGCCTGATAGTGGCCTAATAAGTATAAAATGAAAATAGATAATGAAATTGTCAAAAATCCAAAAATAAAACCCCCAAACATTTCTTTGGGTAAATATTTTATGGATAGTTCAGTGATTTTTCTTTTATCATATAAAAGGAATAAATAGTAATAGCTAACTAATAATAGTATTGAAGAAATAAATATAATAATTGGGTCAGTAATACTTTTATCTTGAATAATGCTATAAAAAAATGGTTTTAATACAAAGTTTTGTATAACTACAAATAGTGAAAAGCAAACAGTTATTCCCAAAATTATTTTTGTAATTGGGAAATACAAGATTTGTTTGATTGAATTTTTCATAATAATTAGTTTTTAATGATTGTTGTTGCAACTTCTCCATCATTTACTATTTCTGTAGTACCAGAAATGTAATAATCATTAATTTTATTATAGCTAAATTCCTGAAAAATGGGTGGTCCAGCAATATAACTGCCTTCAAAAGTATATGAATCTTGCCCAACATAATAAGCACTCTTTTTCTCTTTAACTATTTTCAAATACCCTTCTATGTAATAATTACCAGGTTTCAGATTAGCAAATTCGAAGGTTCCGTCATTTCCATCAACTTTTGTAATTATTCTATACGAAAGTGCTTCTGGCGATATGCTTGCTCTTTTTTTTCCTTTTGTGCCAAATTGCTTTTCCAATTCTAAATATTCAGAATAATATTCTGTTAATGGGAATAGCGAAACTTGCATAAAATATCCAACGTGTTTTCCTTTTAACATGGCTGTTCCTTTAATTGAACCGGTTCCTGAATTGTCTATAAATTTTGCAGTCTCTGTTTTATTAAATTCAGCCTTCGGATAGACATACTCAATATCTTTTTGAGCAAAAGAACTGTTTGCCAGTATTACAAGTAATGTTGTTAATATTTTGATTTTCATATCTATCTTATTTTTTGTTTTTGGCTGGAAGATTTTTCAGGTCGAAATCCATTAAAACTCTATTTTATAGCTCAAATTAGGGATCAGTGTAGAAACTTTGTCCTGGTCTATTGTGTTGTCTATCAAATTGTATTTGAACCCATTGTAATCCGCTTGGCGTGTTAGGTTTACAATTTTTAAAGCAAATTCTTGAGAGGTTTTACTTTTGTTTACTCGATAACTAGCAGTGAAATGTACATTTAAAGCTGGGTCAAATTGCATAGAGAATGCTTTAGATTCATCAAACACAACTTGTTTTGAGGAATTTGATGCTACATTGTTGATAGGTGAGTAACGATTACCGCCTTGGTAAGAAACTCTGGTATTAATACTTAATATGTTCTGATTGTTTTTGCCTATCTGCCACTCTTTTCCTGTTAAAAAGTTTAATACATAATTTCGGTTGTATCGTGTATCACGCCACACCCCATCTCCACCTTTATACTCCGATTCAAACAACGAACCAGTCAACATATAATAGTAGCCTTTAGACATATATTTTTCAAGAGTAAGGTCAATTCCATAATTTCTTCCTTCGCCGGTGTTTTGCAATTTTTCTGCAAAAAACCAATCACTTTGGAGATTAAGGAATGAAAATGAGCTGTTTGCTACTACTGGAACTGAAAATAACTGCTGATAATAAGGTTCAACTTTAAAATGAACCAAATCAGAAACATTCCAGTCATAACTGAACACGAAGTGGTGTGATTTTGTAAAATCCAAATCTTTATTCACAGCCGTTGCTCCACTGGTCAGGGAATTATTGAAATAGTAATTTAAACTCTCTAACCTGCTATGCAAACCATAAGCTAATCCAAAAGAATGATTTTGTTTGAATTGATAGCGAAATCCGAGCCTGGGTTCTACGGTGTAATGATTATTCAAGGTGAAAAACTGACCATTTACCCCGATATTCATTATCAATTTATCAGTAAGGTTGATGGTTGAGCTACTGTATGCTGAAAGTAAAGTGCTAAATCCATTTGAATTTACAATTTCCTGAGGAGGCGAATTTTCAGAAAACGACTTGTTCAAAAGCAAATCGTACATCATTCCTGTTAGTAATATTCCTGTTTTATTGGTGTGCCTTGGACTATATCTTTTATTTACAAATGATGATAGTATAATATTAGAGGTTGCAACAGTTATAGCGCTTTGTGGTATTAGTGTCGATAAGGAGTTGAGCTTTTGAGCAGTCCATTCAGTTCCATTTGTGGTGGCAGCTATAGTTGTTTTCAGGTAGGCATTGTTTCTCAGGAAATACTTATGGCTAACACCTAGTGCTCCCATATATTGTTTGATGTTATTATCCTCTTTGTCATCATAATACTTCCATTCCGCGCTGTCTGCTTTTACTTTAGATTTTGCACCATCAATCAGACCGATTCCCCAAATTGAGAAAGTACCTGCTTTCTTAGTTGGAAAATTTAATTTTAATGAAAGATCCTGAAATTTAATGCTACTTGCATCTTCGGGCAACAGTGGTGCCAATATCGCCAGAGTAGAATACCTGTAATTGTATATGTAGGAAGAACGACCTCCTTTTTTGAAAGGACCTTCCTGCGAGTTTTCTATACCAATAATGCCTGCTTGAATTGTACGCTCTCTTTTTTCATTATTCCCTTTTTTTATAGCCATATCAAAAACGCCTGATAATGCATTGTTGTATTCCGCAGGAAATGCACCCGAAAAAAAATCTGAATTTGCCAGCATCTGGCTGCTTAATGCCGTAAACAAACCGCCTCCAAATGATTGTAAATCTCCAAAATGATTGGGAGAAGGTATTTCAATTCCTTCTA
>CAZWXC010000345.1:0-3874 GCA_964637935.1 uncultured Flavobacteriales bacterium
CATGTGGCCGCTTGATTATTCTTTCTTTTTCGATTATCGCCTAAACGAGATGATCGATGCCGGAACCATCGGCTACTTTATGTTAGGTTGGGGTATTTTCTTGTTCGTAGTTGGTGTGCCATTATTTACCTATTTGTATGGCAAACGCTGGTATTGCAGCTGGGTTTGCGGTTGTGGTGGGTTGGCCGAAACGCTTGGCGATCCGTTTCGTCAATTGAGTTCCAAAAAACTAGTTTCGTGGCAAATAGAACGCTATTTGATTCATGGAGTTTTGGTATTTGCCGTGGTGATGACCGTTGCCGTTTTGTATACTTTTTTTAGCGGTCAAGCCGAATTATTCCACATCGGTAACTTCTATGTTTCTAGCTATGATGTGCGCGGCTGGTATGGTTTCGCCATCGGTGCCACGTTTTCTGGAGTAATAGGCACTGGATTTTATCCATTGATGGGAAACCGCGTTTGGTGCCGTTTTGGTTGTCCGTTGGCTGCTTATTTGGGACTTGTTCAGCGCTTCAAATCTCGTTTTAGAATTACCACCAACGGAGGCCAATGCATTTCTTGTGGCAATTGCTCCACGCATTGCGAAATGGGAATTGACGTGCGTTCTTATGCACAAAAAGGGCAAAACATTGTGCGTTCGTCTTGCGTGGGTTGTGGTGTGTGCGCTTCGGTTTGTCCACGCGGTGTGTTGAAGCTTGAAAATGGCGAAGACACAGGTGAAACGCGCACCGAAACGAAAGCAATTTTGCTCGGAAACGATGGTATTACGCTAAATCTGTAATCAGTGATTTCAAGGTTTTTATTGCTCGTTTTACTTCTTTTTTCCCTTTCGGGGAAATCACAATCTGACACCAATTTGCTTTGCGTTAAGTTGTCTGATTTAACTAAGGTTCAGTCTTTTAATGCGACTGAAAAGGTGCACTATACTTGGTTAATTGATGCAGATAGCAATGTGCATTGCGAAGGCCGATTAAAAAACGATCTTGAAACTGGATTTTGGAAATACAATTACCGTCATGGAGTGCAAAAGGCACAAGGTTTTTATGCAAGTGGTAAGAAAACAGGTTGTTGGAAATTCTACCATCCCAAAGGCGCTTTGGCCAGTATGGGCGAATATGAATACGGACTTAAAACAGGCTATTGGAAATTCTATAACCAAGGGGAACAACTCACCGAAGAAGGTTGGTATGCGCAAAACAAACGCGATGGTTGGTGGAAATTTTATCAAGCTGGAAAGCTGGTAGAAGAAGGTAGTTTTGCGGCCGATAAAAAGACAGGTTATTGGCGTTTTTATCAAAACGGAATGTTGACTTCGGTAACAATTATAGAGGAGGAATGAGCGAAAAGAAGTGGGTTGTAGATGTGGTGATTCCTGCATTCAATGAAGAAAATGCGATCGGAAATGTGCTTCGTGATATTCCAAAATCACTTGTTCGCGAAACCATTGTGATTGATAATAATTCAAGCGATAGCACACAAGAACAAGCTAGAAATGGTGGTGCTACTGTGCTAGAACAAACAATTCAAGGTTACGGAGCAGCTTGTCAAAAAGGTTTGCAACACATTGCTGAAAAAGCCGAAAAGCCAGATATCATTGTGTTTTTAGATGCAGATTATTCTGATTTCCCAGAAGAAATGATTGATTTGATCAAACCGATTCAAACACAAAACATGGATATGGTAATTGGCAGTCGAGCGCTTGGCAACAAAGAGCGCGGTTCTATGACTCCGCAACAAGTGTTTGGTAATTGGCTAGCCACCAAAATGTTGAAATGGATTTACGGATACACATTCAGTGATTTGGGGCCATTTCGAGCTATACGATACGATCGTTTATTGGAAATAAACATGCAAGACATGAATTATGGCTGGACGGTTGAAATGCAAATCAAGGCTGCCAAATTGAAAATGAAATGCACCGAAATTCCTGTGAAATATCGTGTTAGAATAGGCGAGTCGAAAGTTTCGGGAACGGTAAAAGGCACCATTGGCGCTGGATATAAAATCATTACAACACTTTTGAAATATGCTTGATTCAATTTCGCTCAATGGCTTAGAATGGAGCGTGGTCGTGGTTTATTTCCTCTTATTGACCTTCATTTTCTTTTATAGTTTGACTCAAGTAAGCTTGGTGATTCATTATTTGAAAAGCCGGAAGAGCAAGCCAACTGCACCTGAGATGAAAGCCGATTGGCCGCATGTTACTGTTCAACTTCCCGTTTTTAATGAGAAATACGTTGCTGAGCGTTTAATTCATGCAGTGACCAAACTCAATTATCCGAGCGATAAATTGGAGATTCAGGTATTGGATGATAGCACGGATGATACGCTTCAAATCACACAAAAAGTAGCTGCTGCTTATCGCGAAAAGGGTTTTGACATTTCGGTGGTGCATCGCACAGATCGCAGTGGGTTTAAAGCTGGTGCACTGGCCAAAGGCATGGAAGTTTGCAGGGGCGAATTCATTGCCATTTTTGATGCGGACTTCATTCCCGAAGCGGATTTTTTAATCAAAACCATTCCTCATTTTCAAACCGAAAACGTGGGTGTGGTTCAAACCCGTTGGGAACATTTAAACCAGAATTATAGCGGTTTAACGCGCTTACAAGCTTTCGGACTCGATGCACATTTTACGGTAGAGCAGGGCGGACGCAATGCGGCCAACTACTTCATCAATTTTAACGGAACTGCAGGCGTTTGGCGTAAGCAAACCATTGCTGATGCAGGCGGTTGGAGCAGCGATACACTTACCGAAGATTTAGACCTCAGCTATCGCGCACAGCTCAAAGGCTGGAAGTTTATTTACAGAGAAGATATCGGTTCGCCAGCTGAATTGCCTGCTGCAATGAACGCCTTGAAAAACCAGCAATTTCGCTGGACAAAAGGCGCTGCTGAGTGCACTAGAAAAAATTTGGGTAAAGTGTGGCGAGCGGCTCATTTGCCGCTTAGTACCAAGATTCACGCGCTGTTTCATTTGATGAATAGCTTCATTTTTATTTGTGTAATTGGTACGGCTATTCTGAGTGTTCCAATGCTTTTTATCAAAGAAAAATTGGGGCAAGATTCGATCATGGTAGCCGCAGGTTCAGTGTTTTTGCTCAGCATGTCGTTCTTGATTTGGTTTTATTGGGTAAGCTATCATCGCATGCATCCAAACAAGAATTTCTTCCAGTTTTTGGGCACGTTTTTCTTATTTCTAAGCATGAGCATGGGCTTGAGTTTGCACAATGCTATAGCGGTTTTTGAAGGTTACGTTGGCCGAAAAACACCCTTTGTTCGCACACCAAAATTCAATATTGTAGAAAAACAAGATGGATGGAAAGGCAACGTTTATCTCACCAGCACCTTCAATTCGCTAACCCTTATTGAATTGGCGCTAGCCATCTATTTCTCCTTTGCCGTGCTGCAAGGCATTCGGCTCAGCGACTTCGGCTTGCTGCCGTTTCACTTCCTTTTAGCGTTAGGCTTCGCCATCGTAAGTTGGTTGAGCGCAAGGCATAGTTTGGGTGGAGTGGGAGTTTGATGTTAGAAAATATAAATCGTTGGTTTTAGAATACCTTAAACCGAATATTATAACTCAGATTGACCAAAAAATCATTCGTGATCGTATTGTAATTTCCTAGACCAGCGCTAAACAGATGATCAAATCGTTCTCCGAGTATAACTCTGTTTAAGGCCAAGCTGCAAGATAGAAATGAATAACTTCTGGTTGGTATTAGATAGACTATTATTGGCATCTGATTGGGAATTGTGTACTGTCCACTAATGAAACTTCCGTTGGCAGAAATATTCCAAAGCTTCGTGATATCAAAAATGGCTGCAATTGAAAGTAAATGCTGTTGCTCAGTATATTTTCCATATACTGTTTCATACG
>CAZWXC010000346.1:0-3871 GCA_964637935.1 uncultured Flavobacteriales bacterium
TTTTTAACTTCCCTTTCTGGTTTTATGATTCCAATGTGTTTTTTTTCTATGAATTGCTTTCGAAGAGAATAGGCATATGCAAGTTCTAAACCAATGTATGACAGTGTTTGTGTTGCTCGGCCAGACTGCAAAAAATCGCCATTGATTATTCTATTCGTCACAACATCCAAAACTCTAAATGGAGAATAAGTGTAATTCACATTCACTGAGATTGTGTTTTGATTTTTAAGCATGAACTTATAACCAACCTTGGTGCGAAAATCAATGACTGCTTTACGAGTAGGCTTCTGATAATAATAGTTCAATACTTCTTGCGCTGTTGAGTCTGTAAATTGCCTTTCATAAACAATAGCCGAAAGCATATTCTCAAAAGGAAAATAAGTCACCCCAACCCCAATTGCTGCATTAAGCCAATGGCGCTGACCAAGAATAAAATGTTTCTCCAAGAAAATTGGTGTTGAGAGTAAAGGCATGATGTGTCTGTTTTTCCAAACAATATCAAAACTGTCATTATTGAAGTTATTGTAATCTCTCCAAAGTAGATCGAGTCGTGAATTTTGGATACGCGCTTGCGCCTGAAAACTAAATCCGAAGCCATTTTTCAATGCTTGGTAATAGCCTAACCCCATTTGAAAGCCAAGTGAGTGTGCGGTGCCAATTTCACGAATAGGATTTTCGAATTTAACTTTAGGAAGTGCTAAGTAATACGTTGAGAATTGTAGCTGACTTGTTGGATAACCAGTGTAATGCTTATCGATAACTTGACTAAAGCCCGAAGCGCAAAAAATGAGTAGCGCCAAGCATTGAAATGTAAGAGATCTCATAAATTAAGGTTTGCGCGGAAACAACAAAAATCAAACCACATTCACCTCACGCTCAAGCGTAATTCCATATTTAGCACTTACGGCTTTGATTATTTCTTCTGAAAGCTCAAAAATCTGTGCGCCAGTGGCTCCGCCATAGTTTACCAATACCAGCGCTTGCTTATCGTGCACACCATAGTTGCCATAGCGCTTGCCTTTAAATCCGGCTTGCTCAATCAACCAACCAGCGGCAATTTTAGTAGTGGTTTCGCTCACTTTATAGCCCACTATGTTTGGATAAGCAAAATGTAATTGCTCGTATTGCGAAGTTGGAATTTCTGGATTCTTGAAGAAACTTCCGCTATTTCCAATTTGCTTTGGATCTGGCAACTTGCTTTGGCGAATATTGATTACCGCATCGCTCACAGCACGCAAATTCAAATCCTTCACACCCATGCGTTCAAGCTCGGTTTCTATGGAACCATAACTGGTATTAAATTTTGGTGTTTTAGCCAGTTTAAAAGTTACCGAAGCAATCACGGCTTCGTCTTTCAGCTTTCGCTTAAACACACTTTCGCGGTAGCCAAAGTTGCAATCATTCAAACCAAAAGTTTCAAAACAACGATCGCCAATGATATATGCTTCTAATTCGTGAAACACATCTTTGATTTCAACGCCATAAGCACCTATGTTTTGCATGGGTGCTGTGCCCACATTGCCAGGAATCAGTGATAAATTTTCAACACCAGCCCAATTATTTTCAATGCATTTTAGCACAAAATCATGCCACCCATAGCCTGCACCAACCTTCACAAAAACTGCGTCTTTGTCTTCGGCCACTACCTCAAACCCTGGGATTTCAATCTTCAAAACCGTTCCCGCCAAATCACGCGTGAGCAGCAAATTGCTACCGCCACCAAGCACCAAACTTGGCTTGGGTTCATTGGTTTCAAAATACTGTGCTAAATCGCTGGTGTTTTCAATACGCACCAGACGCTCGGCCATGGCATTGAATCCAAAAGTATTGTAGGGCTGCAGGTTTACGTTGTGTGCTGTTTTCATCTTCTTACAAAGAACGAAAAGAAGCCGTTGCGCAAAGCAGCCAAGTAAAAAGGTTATCTATGCTAGCAGTGTTGAAAACAAGAAATTACATGCGCTTTCTGGCAGCAATCATTGTATTGTTGAGCAAATAAGCAATGGTCATTGGCCCTACTCCACCTGGCACAGGCGTGATGTAGCTGCATTTTTCAGCTACTTCGTCAAACGCCACATCACCTACCAATTTGTAGCCTTTTTCATTATCAGCATCAATACGATTGATACCAACATCCACCACCACAGCGCCTTCTTTCACCATATCAGCAGTCACAAATTCTGGCTTGCCAATGGCAGCAATCAAAATATCTGCGCTCAAGCATACTTCTTTCAGGTTTTGAGTGCGTGAGTGCGCAATGGTTACGGTACTATTACCAGGATACGTGTTTCTGCGCATCAAAATGCTCATTGGTCCGCCCACAATGTTGCTGCGGCCTAAAACAACGCAATGTTTGCCAGAAGTTTCAATTTTATAGCGATTGAGCAGCTCCACTATTCCACCTGGAGTGGCAGAAATAAAAGCATCTAATCCCAAGGCCATTTTCCCCACGTTGATCGGATGAAAACCATCCACATCTTTTGCCGGAAGCACACGATTGATCACCGAGTTTTCATCAATATGGGCGGGCAATGGCAATTGCACAATAAACCCATCAATGTCTTCATTTTCATTGAGCTCGTCAATGGTGTGAAGCAGCATGGTTTGCGAAATTTCTGGCGGAAAATGAAGTAAAGACGACTCATACCCAATAGCACTACAAGCTTTGATTTTCGCATTCACATACGTTTCGCTGGCAGCATTGCTACCCACTAACACTACTGCCAAATGCGGTGGTCTGTGGCCTGCCTCGGTCATTTGATCTACTTCGGCTTTCAACTCATTTCTGAGTTGCTTTGAGATTTCTTTTCCGTCTAAAATTTGCATCAACACTACATTTTTGGCGCGCCAGGCATGTTTTTCATTGCCTTCATCATCTGCGCCATTTTTGTTTTATCGTTCATCATGCGCATCATTTTGCGCATGTCTTCAAACTGCTTCAAAAGCTTGTTTACTTCTGTAACCGAGGTTCCGCTACCAGCCGCAATTCTAGCTCTGCGGCTGCCATTGATCACATGTGGGTTTTCACGTTCGTCATTGGTCATCGACTTTATGATGGCTTCAATGCCTTTAAATGCGTCATCGTCAATATCCACATCTTTCATGGCCTTGCCCATTCCGGGAATCATGCCCATCAAATCCTTCACATTACCCATTTTCTTGATCTGCTGTATCTGGCTCAAGAAATCGTTGAAATCGAATTTGTTTTTGGCTATTTTCTTTTGAAGTCGCTTTGCTTCTTCCTCGTCATATTGCTCTTGCGCACGTTCTACAAGCGATACAATATCACCCATGCCCAAAATTCGGTCGGCCATTCTGCTCGGATGGAATACATCCAAAGCATCCATCTTTTCGCCAAGACCAACAAACTTGATTGGTTTCTCCACTACCGAACGGATAGACAACGCAGCACCACCGCGCGTATCACCATCCATTTTAGTAAGAATCACACCATTAAAATCGATGCGTTCGTTGAAGGCTTTTGCTGTATTCACAGCATCTTGACCCGTCATGGCATCTACCACAAACAGCGTTTCAGAAGGATTTATCGCTTTTTTAACCGCTTCAATTTCGTCCATCATTTCGGCATCCACTGCCAAACGACCCGCAGTATCTACAATTACCGTATTGATGCCCTTGCTCTGAGCGTATTTAATCGCGTTGGTTGCAATAGAAACTGGACTCTTGTTTTCACGCTCAGTGTAAACTTCTACGCCCACTTGCTCGCCTACCACTTGCAGCTGATCGATTGCCGCAGGACGATACACGTCACAAGCTACCAAAAGCACACTGCGACCACGTTTTGTTTTCAGAAAACGAGCTAATTTACCCGAGTGCGTAGTTTTACCAGAACCTTGCAAACCAGCCATCAAAA
>CAZWXC010000347.1:0-3867 GCA_964637935.1 uncultured Flavobacteriales bacterium
TGCGGACGCAAACAGTTGTACAGACACGGCTTACCAAACCATCACCGTAAATCCACTACCAACTGTGACCTTGTCTTCATTTAGTGTAATATGTATTGATGCAGGTTCATTCACACTAACTGGTGGTGCACCAACAGGAGGAACGTTCTTCGGAACAGCCGTTACAGCAGGCGTTTTTGATCCAGCGGCAGCAGGTGCAGGCACGCACCAAATCGGCTACACATATGTAGACGGAAACAGCTGTACAGACACAGCTTACCAAAACATTGTGGTAAATCCACTTCCAGTGGTTTCATTTACAATATTGGATTCGATTTGCACAAGTTTCGGAAGTCTGGCATTGCAAACGAATGGATCTCCGCTTGGGGGTGTTTTTTCTGGACCGGGATTGGTTGGAAGTCAATTTGTGCCTAGTATGGTTGGAACAGGAACTTATACTTTAACCTACAGTGTTACGGATGCTAATGGTTGTATTGGAACTGCTTCAGATAGTATTTACGTGAGGCCAGAACCAGCGCTCAACTTACCCTCAATTGCAGATGTTTGTGAGGATCTATCTATTTTTCAACTTCCCGTTCCATCTCCATTAGGTGGAACTTTTATATCTGATGGAATACTACTCGGAGACACATTTGATGTTCAAACTTCTGGTGTAGGAAGCTTCTATGTAAACTATTACTACACAGATCAATTTGGATGCATGAACAGTACAGGTCAAACATTTAATGTAAATGCCTTACCAAACGTATCCTTCGATCTACCAATCGATAGTATATGCGAATACACGCCAGTTTTATTGACTGGAGAAGCACCTTTGGGTGGAGTGTTTTCTGGTCCTGGGGTTTCAAACGACACCATTTACACGACTGATTTAGATTATAGCCAAAACATTACTTACACATTTACGGATACCAACGGTTGTGTCAACAGCGCTGTCGATCAACTTTGGGTGAATCCAGATCCAGGAATTCAGTTTAGTGAAGAACCGCTGCAATTGTGCGCTGGCGAAGTTGTTTCATTAGAATTTGCCAATCCAATTAATGGTGATTTTGTCTCTCAATTTGTCAATAATGGCGTGCTCACTGCACCAGATACTGCTTACAATGGTTTGGGTGGTATTTATTCTTTCGGAAATGTGTGCGGCTTTGATCAAGACACTTTTTACTTGAATGTAACTACCAATCCTGTGTTAGATTTAGGAAACGACACGTTGATCTGTGAAGGAAATACACTGCTATTAAATGCAGGTTCACAATCAGAATATGTGTGGAGTAATTTCAGCAGCGATTCTACTTATTTGGTAAATGGAAATGAACTCGTATCTATCGGAAATCAAATGGTTTCAGTAGTTGTGTATGACGAACTGGGTTGCTACACTGCTGACTCGATAAAGATTGAAGTAGCCGAACAACCTGCTTTTTACCTTGGTGATAACATCTATGCTTGCCTCGATTCTACTATTTTACTTAATGTGGAAAGTACTTATGATAGCTATGTATGGAGCACAGGAGATACAGGAGTATCAACTATTGCACATGATGGTTCTATCATCATGCCTGGCTTATATAATTTCTGGGTAGCAGGCTTTAATAATACTGGCTGCAGCTATACAGATAGTATCGGAATTAGGCTCGCAGACTGTAAAGATGAATATGTTGGAATAGACGAATCAAGCTTGCTTGAAACAGAGTTGATCGTATATCCAAATCCTACACGCGGCAATCTATTTATTCAATGGAACCAGTTTGAGACAGAGCCAATCACAGAAATAGCTGTGTATGATATTTTCGGCAGTTTGGTTGATCAAGTTTCAATGCAAAATGTAGATGTGGGATTGATTGAAATTTCTGCCAATGGTTTGGCAGATGGCATGTATTTACTTTCTGTTAGTACCGCCAAATCAAGCAAAACGGTGCGAGTGCTGGTTCAGAAATAATAAAGCTTTAAACAAAGAAAAAGGGGACGCGTGAGCATCCCCTTTTTTGTTTGAACGTGTTAGTTTAAATTATTTAGTCTGCCTTCTCTACTTGCAAACCAATTTCCATCATTAAGCCAAGTGGGTTTTGATTCATAGTGTGGTTAATAGTTGCGGTATAGTCGCCAGCGGGCAGTTGCGTGGATGTAAAAGCAGGAAAAGTGAAATCCCAAAAATCACCACCACCTTCATTTACATACATATCGTCATCGCCAATTATGGGTATGATTAAATCTCCTTCAAGCATGGTTTCAGCACCATTAACTTGAATACTGATGTTTAAGTCTCTGAATGGAAAGCCAGAAAGATGTCTGCCAATGATTTCAATGTTGTAGTTTCCATCTTCTGAGATACTAAACTCAAATGTTTGCGCTTTCGAATTATCCCATTTAAACCCTTCGAATTCGTGTAGCTCTCGGTATTCCCAAATGAGTCCGCAAGAAGCAAGTGTGATCGATAAAAGTGCAATAGAAAAAAGGCTTTTAAGTGACATATACTTTAATTTCGGGCCAAATTACTAAAACGAAATACCATGAGCATTGTAACACAAATCAATGATGATATAAAAAAGGCCATGTTGGCTAAAGAAAAGGAACGTTTGGCAGCATTGAGAGCGATTAAAAGTGCCTTGCTTTTGTTAGCTACAGGTGGCGCAGGAAGCGAAGTGAGTGATGAAGCTGCGATTACTGCAATGCAGAAATTGGTGAAGCAACGCAACGATTCAGCGCGCATTTACCACGAGCAAAATAGACCTGATATGGCCGAGGAAGAAGAATATCAGGCTAAAGTGATCGAAGAGTACTTGCCAGCAATGATGAGTGAAGACGAAGTGCGAAAAGTGGTGCAAGAAAAGATTGCTGCTGTCGGAGCAACTGGTCCATCAGAAATGGGCAAAGTCATGGGGCCAATCATGGGTGTGCTTCAAGGAAAAGCCGATGGAAAGTTGATTTCGCAAATTGTTAAGGAAGAGCTTTCGAAATAGACCTTTAGTATTAAGTATTTATTATTGAGACCGATTTGGGTGAATGCCTAGGTCGGTTTTTTCTTTTTGGACTTTAGATAATAGACTTAAGACAAAAGACTGTTTTAAGAAGCTAGAATTAACCAATCACTCCAGCGAAGTGAAACATCTTTAGGAAAAGTAGTTCCACAATTACCCGGTTCGAGCGGCTGAAGATGCAGATTGAAACCTGATATCCTTTCCGCTCGAAATTCATCAGAGACGTGAGATAATAGACTTAAGATATTCGACTTTGTGAAACTGCCTAGTTTGTAAAACGCTCATTCTATGTCATGTTGTTTTGTCTTTTTTTAACGGATAACTCAACTGGGATTGATTTTATTTGCATTATTCAATTGGTGTTTAAATGAAACTCTACCTATTTCTTTTCTGCCTCTTATTTTCACTATCAAACAATTCAACTGCCCAAGTTTCAGAATCGGATAGTGCGAAATCGTTTTTGTCAAGTGATTTGACCGATACTGTAGAGGTAACGGATTTGAGAAAAGTGAAATACAAACAAGTTGGATTTTACAATAGGCGCGATGCTCTTCCTGCATATCTAAGTTCTATAAACTCGGCACAAGGAGTTATTATACGAAATGAGAATAATGACATTTTGAAAATTCATGAAATAAGATTAGCTATAAAGTCGATTGAATCTGATAGTGTAGTCTTGACTTTGTGTGAGTTGAACGAAAATGATAGTATTGGCTCAGAAATTTTCATAAAGAAATATGGCGCTAAACAATTAAAAAGCAACAAAGTGGATGTTTCAGAAGAGGGGCTTTATTTCCCTTTTATTGGATTGTTTGTGGCTTTAGAACCCATCCAAAACAATGACTTGGATAAAAAGAATATTGTAATTAGTGAGACCGATTATGGAAATAAG
>CAZWXC010000348.1:0-3866 GCA_964637935.1 uncultured Flavobacteriales bacterium
GACTATAATCGGGTAGTCGATGGTGGGATAGACCCGGGAGATTGGGAAGATTTCTATGTTACGGACATAGACTTTTCGTTGACTACGGATGGTGAGCTCTATACACTCACAATAGAAGAGGATAAATAGCGATATTTAATTTTTGAATTAAAACCTTCTAATTATGCCACAACAAGTATGCATGGGGGCAATGATGACCTGTTCTTTTGGTGCAGCGCCAAGTTCTTTGATCGTGTTGCCTATAAACCGTGTAATGACCAATAATCTGCCAGATGCCAACATCATGGATCATATTCCAATTGTGAATATTCCTCCTTTTGCCATGTGTACTTCGTTAGCAAACCCAACGGTGGCTGCGGCCACAACTGCGGCACTTGGTGTATTAACGCCTATGCCCTGCATACCCGTAACTCCAGCCCCTTGGACTCCTGGTTGCACCAAAACCATGATTGCGAATATGCCCGCTTTGAACAATGCCTGCACGTGCAACTGCATGTGGGGCGGAGTTATTTCCATCAGCCAAGCAGGGCAAATGACGGTGGAGGTGACTTGACGATCTCTCTTTTTACAACTTTATTGTTCTTGTATGAGGTAGTGTTGCAAATTCAGGAATTTTACTTCTATCGTATTTTCTACCTTGCCCATCTGCTGCCATCCCTCCTTGTGTTAATGCAATACCTGATGCACTTAAACCTACATTATTAGCTGAGGCCGGAGAAGCTTCCCTACCTGACTTAGTATCTACTGTATTGCCATGAAATGTTTTATTTACTGCCGAATTTAAATCTGAAGGGCCTAATTGATAGACATTACCTGGATGTTCAAACAATTCAGCTTTCTTTTTCGATATGGTATTGGCTGAAGCATATAATTGTCCCCACATTTTAAAATGATTATCATAATCAATTGCCAATTGATGATCAACTTTTAAAAGTTGCTTATATTTAGCAGCAGCACTTTTATTGAGCACATTTTTAACCTTAGTTGCATCATTTACAGAACCTATTGCATTATCAATATCATCCCAAGAAACATTATGCAATCTGGCAAGATTCTGATCTCCAATCGAAACTTTCGATTTGACATTGGCTTTATATAATTTTATTGTAATTCTCCTTAAAATGCTATCTCTTGTTTCTCCAAAAAGCCCTTTCTTCCAACTCGGTCTGGCTTTCCCCAATTGAATACAATGGTTATCGGCTGCCCATTGAATGGTTTCATAGGTTTTGGAATTTTCTGTGGCAATACGCTGCATTTTCATTTGAGCAACAGCCTCGGGTCTATTGTCGTTGAACTGAACATTAGCAGGTGTATTTTTACTGGCTTGTTTAGCTACAGGTTGATTATTTTGTTGAGTTTTCTCTACGTGTTTATTCATTGTCTTAGTAACAAAGAATGAAGATTATCATCTTAAATGTGCTAAATACTCTTTATATTCTTCATGCATGATAGCTTCCATTCCAGAACTATAATCACCCCAATAACCTCTATACTCCATCCATCTTCTAAATGAAAGTGGGTGTTCATAGTCTTGAGATGCCCCTCCGCCACCACTACCATGACTGTGTGCAGGGGCTGAAGAAGATGCGCCCCCACCACCTGCATGTCTACCTGAAACTGGCGAACTTGCAGCTGAACCTTTTTCTTCATCCGCAGATGCGTCTCCACCATCGCCACTCATAGCTCTTCTTACTACAGTTATTCTCCATCTTGCAGGTGTTCTTCCTCGCAATGGTTCTTGCACCTGTATGCCTGATTGTTCAGCTGCAGGATGAGTAGCATCTGGACTGTAACGGCCAACTTCAGATTCTGCTATTACAGCAAAACCAGCTATTGCTAATTTACGTTTTTGAAGATCTATTCTTTTTTCTCTCTTAGGCTCCATTCCCTGATCTTCAACTATCAAATGGACTAAAGTAGCTCCTTTTCTAAAAGCATTTTCTACAACGCTCACTACGAGATCAGATGATTGCTGTTCATCACCCATTACTAAATTTGCAATGGCTACTTCCTGAGGGCTAACCGTAGAATTTCTTCTGGGTCTTCTTATTGGAGGAGCAGCTACTGCATCAGCAGCAGCAGATGCACCAGCTTCTTCTGGAGATACGCCAGCAAATCTACTATTAACAATCTTTAAGCCTTTTGCTTTCCCTACTAATACTAGGAATGCAACTGCTTTTTCATGATAACTACTTCTACCTGTTATTGTCTGCACCAAATGCTCCAATCCTGACTCGTGTAATGCATATGCCTCAGGAATTGGTAACATAATAGTACCTGCGGCAATTGCAGCTAATGGATCTCCACCTATTCTTTCATACATTTCTTTACAAGTCCTATTCATATTTTCAACTGCTTCTGGCCCTGAGCGTTCACTTACATACGCTAAAACTCTTGTCAACCCATCCGCAAACCCTTTATAATGATTACTAAAGCTTCTAACAATATTGATAAACTCATGATGCATCGCTACAGACTCTATCCCGTCTCCATCATGTGGACGTTGAGCCTCATCCCTCAACCACGATATGGTAGTTTCGAATGCAGTACTACCTACTATTGTTGTAATTGCTGCTTTGGCTTGTGCCATATATATACGTACTTTTAAAGGATTTACCCCATCATACATTCTCAATTCAAATACAGGCATAAGTCGTGCAGTTGTTTGATCCAAAAAATATCGTACTATTTGCGCGTGAAATACATGTATATCATATTTGGCATTAAATTGTGTAGCTAATATTTGAAAAGGTTTTGCTTTTCCTACACCAGCTCCCCCCTTATCACTTTGCGAATTATACTTATTTAATTGAGCAGTCAAAATAGGATGTGCAATTGCTTTTTGTTGTTGTATAGCACTATTAGTGTTTCTATAGCTTAAAGCCTTCGCCCCCATCACATCCGCTTCTCTTTCCAACCCATCATCGTCATTGATGTTTATTTTTCCTTTTAACTGTTTGGTTGGAGCAACCCTTCCTTGCTTTTGTTGTACTACATGCCAAGCTTCGTGAGGCAAATGTCTCTCTTGCCCGGATGCAATATGTATCTGATTCCCTTGAGCAAAAGCGTGCGCTTGCAGTTGGGCCGGTTGAGGAGAATTGTAATGCACTTTTACATCACTCATGTCTATACCAGATAAGTTTTCAATACCCGATATTAATTGGTCGGGCATACCTGTATTATTCGCTTGTCGTTGAACAATTGTATTGTTAGTAGCTAGCTTTTGAAACTTTGATTGTACTGCTGCTTCTGATCTGTAGTCTTTAAACTGAACTGCTTGTTTATTTGTTGAGGCATGTTCATGCTGAGGAGTTATTATATGTTCTTTCTGGTTTAAAACAGGTCTATTCATTGCAATTAACTATATTAACTAGCTGGCTTAGGAGATACAGGAACTGTAAGAGGTTTTTCTGCTCCATGAGCGTGTTGTTCGTGGAAACTTTGACCTTTTTTTGTTCCATACATTTTAAAAGCCCAATTAGCAGCTCTATCTTCTGCTGAGTTGGTTTCGTTTTCCATACTAACAATGTCAGGTCCATCTTTTGCTATTACTGCGGCAAAATGAAAGTTCCATTTATGACTTCCAAAATCTCTTGGACTTGTAGATAAAATTGCAAGTGCTTCCCCCAATTCAGCAACGGCATGTTCATTAATTTGATAACCAGATGTTACTCTTTTATCTCTGCTGTCATAGGCAAAAGCACCACCGTATACTTTTTGAACGCGTGTCCATAATGCGGTAACGTATTCATCTGCATTGTCTTCATTTGCGGCTTTAAATTTACCAGTAGCTCCTTCTTCTTTTAAATATTTAAAAAATAGTATCATTTTATGTACAGGCATCTCATCGTATCGGAAACGTTCTC
>CAZWXC010000349.1:0-3860 GCA_964637935.1 uncultured Flavobacteriales bacterium
TCATTTCAATTGGGTTCATATCGATTTGTACTCAGGTTTGGTGACTCCACTTGCTGACGATCAAAATCCTAACTTCTACGGTGGTGAAAACTGGGCAGATTGGGGTATTGCAATGTTTGACGGTACTTACTTCTCAGTAATGTATAGAAGCAGCAACTGGCCAGCAGAATGGAAAGTGAAAACTTTTGATAGCGGTACTATTTTGAGCGATACTGTTTTTCATCAGTTTGATGACTTGGCTGACAACGCGACTATTACATACTCAGTAGCTCTTGAGCGTTTTTATGTGCACGCTGAAGGAAGCGGCCAACTTTGGGGTAATGGCTATTCTGGCGAAATGGTAGCTTGGTTTGCTGGTACTTCTGTACTTGAAAATTTAGGCACTGTAGCTGTTGGTTGCCCTACAGTCATCAATGTTGACGTAAACATAATTGACCTTGGTATGGATACAGTGCTTTGTGCAAACGAGTATTTTGACCTTGTTGCAGGTATTGGCTACCAATCATATACTTGGAATGGAGTGAACAATAACTATAACGCAATTCGTGTAGACAGCACTGGTGATTATACCATCCTTGCGATTGATGAATATGGTTGCGAAGTAAAAGACACCATCAGTGTTACTTTGAACGATTGTTTGGGTGTGAACGAAATTGATAATGCATCATTGATCGTTTATCCAAACCCAACAACCGATGTGGTTTCTTTAACTACCAACATGAATGGTTACAAAACGGCTCAAGTATTTGACATGACCGGAAGAGTGGTGGCTCTTGAGAATACAAACACAAATACCATGACTGTTTCGCTTGCTGCGCTTAAGGCGGGAGTTTATAAAGTGGTAGTTACTTCTGAAGAAGGTGTGCAAGGCGTGAGCGTTGTAAAACAATAATCTTCAACCTTAAAATATGAAAAGGGCTACCAGTAATGGCGGCCCTTTTTTTATGGAGTTATTTCAAGCAATTTTACACCCCATTTTTGAGTTCTTTTGCAGCCGCAATGCCACAAAATCCAGATTGTTTCATTCCTTTTTCAAGTGCGGTTGATCAAATAGAACTTCCGGGGCAATTCACGTTTCCGTTTTATTATCAGCCACATGCGTTGAGCAAACTAGCTGCACAAAGCTTGCAGCAAAAGCTCGAATCACTTGATCTTGATCACAATTTTGGCCTTGAGCCAACCAAAAAAGGAATGGTGATTGGTAAAATGTTTGGCGTGTTGGTGGTGCAAAATGCTCAAGGCGAAATGGGCTATTTAGCTGCTTTTTCTGGGAAATTAGCCAACGAAAATCACCACCAAGGTTTTGTGCCGCCTGTGTTTGATATGCTGCAAAAAGACGGTTTTTTTAAAGCGGAAGAAACGCATCTCAATGCATTGAATGCGCAGATCGAAACGCTTGAAAAATCAGAGGAATTAAGCTCGAGCTTGGCAAATTTCATTTCGCAAAAGCAGCAAGCCGAAACCGAGCTGGCCAATCATCGCGCGTTGATCAAGCAAGGCAAGGCAGAGCGAAAAGCCGTTCGTGTGGAATCAAGAGAAAAACTTTCAGAAGTAGCGTTTCAGCAGCTGGAAGCAGAACTCGTGAAGCAAAGCTCAGATCAGCAATACCAATACAAGCGCTTGGCAAAGCATTGGCGCGAAATGCTTGAACTCGTAGAAGCGAAGTATCTGGCGGTTTCCAACGAAATTGCTCGATTAAAGGAAGAGCGGAGAACACGTTCTGGAGCTTTGCAAAACCGATTGTTTCAGCAATATCAGTTTTTGAATGCCGAAGGCGATTGGAAAAGTTTGCTAGATATTTTTTCGAATACAGACCAAGAAACGCCACCTGCTGGTGCGGGCGAATGCGCTGCGCCTAAGTTGCTGCATTATGCATTTAAGCATCAATTAAAGCCCGTTGCAATGGCAGAGTTTTGGTGGGGCGCTTCGCCAAAAAGCGAAGTACGAAAGCACCGACAGTTTTATCCTGCTTGTCGTGGAAAATGCGAACCGATTTTGGGTCACATGCTTCAAGGATTAGATGTAGAATCCAATCCAATGCTCGAAAACCCAGCGATTGGGAAAGAACTCGAAATTGTATTTGAAGACGAATACATGCTTGCTGTAAATAAGCCTGCTGAGTTTCTTTCTGTGCCCGGAAAAACTATTTCTGACTCGGTTTATTCACGATTGAAACTAAAATATCCTGAAGCCACCGGGCCGCTCATTGTGCATCGATTAGACATGAGCACTTCGGGTTTGTTGCTCATTGCCAAAACCAAAGAAGCGCACCAAAGGCTACAATCTCAGTTTTTGAAAAAGACCATAAAGAAGCGCTACGTGGCTTTACTCGAAGGCGAATTGTCCGTTTCGGAAGGCGAAATTGATTTGCCACTGCGTGTTGATCTAGACAATAGACCTTGCCAATTGGTATGCTATGAGCATGGCAAAGCTGCCAAAACACGTTGGGAGCGCATTGCAACAAGCAACGGAAAAACCTTGGTTTATTTTTATCCGATTACTGGTCGCACGCATCAGCTTCGGGTGCATGCAGCGCATCACTTGGGATTAAATACGCCCATTGTTGGTGATGATTTGTATGGCAATCTTGCCGATCGCTTGCATTTACATGCCGAGCAGATTCAGTTCAAGCATCCAATTACGAAAGAAGAAATGGTGATTTCTGCGCCAGTTCCTTTTTCTATTTGAAAATTGATTTCTACGTAACCTTTGGCACATTCTTCAGATTGCTGCAGAGTACCTTTGCCCCACTATGTGGAATCGTTTTACTTCAGATCCGCTGCCAAAAAATTGGGCAGAGCTCACCAATATCAATGATTTAGAAACTGCTAAAACCGAAAGCTTTGAGCGACCTGTGGCACTGTTTAAGCACAGCACACGCTGCAGCCGCAGCATGTTTGCAAAGTCAAAGTTGGAAGACGATTACAATATTCCGAAAGAGAAATTGAAGTTTTATTACCTCGATTTATTGAGTCACAGAGACATATCTGATGCCATTGCAACTAAGTTTGGTGTGCATCACCAAAGCCCACAAATTTTGGTTTTAAAAGATGGTGAAGTTGTGTTTCATACTTCGCATGAGCAAATTTCACTCAGCAAGTTGAAGCAATTGGTTTAGTCTAAATTATAAAAGAGATAAAACAAAAGCCCCGACTTCAAACTTGAAATCGGGGCTTTTATATGTTTTGTGTTCAGCTTTTTTAGTTGATCACTTGCATTCTTTTGGTAGCAAGTAACTGACCGTTTTCCCAAAGAGAGTAGAAATAAATGCCGGCATTCAATTGACTTACATTCACTTTTCCAGCTCCAGCTTCTAATGGAATTTCACGAATCATTTTACCCGTCAAATCTTGAATTTTCAAAGCACCGCTGTTTCTCAATTCGTAATTGATCACACTGTTGTTGTTGAATGGGTTTGGAGCATTTTGCGAAAGCACTGCGTCTTCATTAATATCGTCAACACCAGCTGGGTCTAAAGTAGCAGTCCCATAAATACATACAGTTTGCACGGTTCCAACGGAGTCGGTTGGGTCAAAAATGTGTACACAACTGTTGTTAGATCCTGTATCAATCAACATGTTGATGTAAGTATACATTTCAACAGAATCACCAGGATTCAGGGTAGTGTTAAATTCTTTGGCTCTTACTTGTGGTGAGTAGCAAAGAATGCCTTCACACACATAGTTTGTCCAATTCGGAGTGTTTGTTCCCGCAAAATCCCAAGCTAATGCCCAGTTCAAATCCAGAGCTTCTGAGGCTGTACTTGGGTTTTTAACGTACATTTTAATTTTGATTTCTTGATCGGTGTATGCCGCTTGAATGGTGTCAAGTTTGCCAAGAATAAATTCAAATTGGCCAAA
>CAZWXC010000350.1:0-3860 GCA_964637935.1 uncultured Flavobacteriales bacterium
TCTACGTTCGCTTTAATCTGCAATACGGTTTGTTGAGGATCGGTATTAGCTGTAATTGTCACTGTTTTGGTTTGAGTACCTTTTTGTTTGCCTGGCGAGTATTCTACCTCAATTTCGGCAGAAGCACCTGGAGCAATAGGTTCGCGAGGAAACTTTGGAACGGTGCAACCACAAGAACCTTTAGCATCTTGAATAATTAATGGCTCAGAACCGCTGTTCTTAAACTTAAAAATGTGCTTGTTTTTAGTGTCTTGCTTTACAGTACCAAAATCGTGTTCCATATTAGCAAAAGCCATGGTTGTGCTTGGCCCAACTGGCACTGCTGGTTGAGCCGCAGGCTGTTGCTGATTCATCATATCTGGAGTAGCCAGACTTCTGTTTTCAGCTTGCGGTTGTGGTGCAGAAGGCTGAACTAAAGCTGTTTGCGCAGCTGGGGTTTCAATTACTCTACCTCCACCACCGTTCATGGTAAAGATTAAAATCGTGTTTACAATCGTAAGAACGGCAACCGCTCCTAGTACATAGTTTCTTGTGTTTTCGTTCATGGTTTTGTTTGCTTTAAAGTGACTACGAATATAACCGAATGATTATTTCAATCCCAGCTCTTGCATGGTGTCTTTTTCAAATGCTTCCCTGGCAGCGATTACATCTTCGTCATACTCGATAAGAGCTCTGAAATAAGCATTGTAATCATATGCAAATCTCGCAATCAGCGATTTTAGCTGTCTCTTAGTTTGCTCAAGGTTTCTTTGATTTTCAGTATTAATACTAACCATACCTCTTTGCGACAAATAATGATTGAAGTCTTGAATCATGGCCTCTTCCACTTCGAATCGGTTTACAAAGTCATTAGCTGATTCGTGTTTCTCAAGTAGCACTTGCGAATTCTGTTTTAAGTAATGCAGTACGTAACCGTAATACAATCCTTTTTTTAGAATTAAGTCCACGTCATTAGAATAAGTAGTGGTATCTGCTGGCACAAAAAGATCAGGCAAAATGCCTCCACCAGCATAGAGCCGTCTATTATTGGGTGTAAGATAAACCAGCGAATCAAGCACCTTGATAGAGTCACGCGCAATTAGTTCACCTGTACTTTCTCTTGCTTTATGCTCATTTTTATAAGCGTCATAGCCTTCATCATAAGGTTGTTGAATGCTTCGGCCTGTTGGTGTGTAATATCTTGAGATGGTCAATCGCATAGCCGAGCCATCTTCAAACTCAATCGGTCGCTGCACCAAACCTTTCCCAAATGATCGTCTCCCGATAATCAAGCCTCTATCCCAATCTTGGATAGCTCCAGCGACAATTTCGCTAGCAGAAGCTGAGTTTTCATCTATCAATAAAATCAAATCACCATTGGTGAATTTACCGCCATTGGTTGCGAAAGTTTCGCGCTTTGGTTGATGTTTGCCTTCTGTGTATACGATAAGCTTTCGATCTTCTAAAAACTCATCTACAATTTTGATGGCTCTGTTCAAATATCCTCCGGTGTTACCTCGCAGGTCAAAAATGAGCTGTTTTGCACCGTTTTTAGTCAATTGATCTAGCGCTAGCTTTACATCGTCATAGCTATTGTCTGTAAATTTTGAAAGCTTAATGTATCCCGTTTTTTTATCAATCATAAAAAAAGCTGGAACACTCGAAACCATGATATTACCGCGAATGATGTACTTTAAAGATCTCTCTTTACTAGAATTAGCCCAAACAGTAATTCCTTCATTCGATTCAGCATTTGCATCCAAAATTTCGGAAATATCATTTTTAGAAAGTGATTTTCCCGATAGCGTGTCGTTGCCAGCTGCAATCAATTGATCACCAAGTTTGAGTCCTGCCTTCTGTGCACCGCTTCAATCCAACACTTCAAGAATAGTAAGGGTATCATCTATCATTTGATAGCGAATTCCAATGCCTTTGAATTTGCCATTTAACTGCTCTGTTGTAGACTGATAGGTTTCCTTATCTAAATATACTGAGTGAGGATCAAGTTCGCGAAGCATCTTCTTTAACGCTTCTTCTACCAAACTATAAGTGCTTACAGAATCAACATATTTTGAATCAATGTTGGATAAGAAGATTTCAAGCTTTTTCAAGTCTTGAGTCACATCATTTTGAGCTTTTCCTAAAAAGGATAAAAAGCAAAACAAGTAAAGTATAAGCGGTGCTTTCTGATACATAGGTCCAAGATACGACCTACCCCAATTACTTAGATTGATGAACTCATAAAAGAATGAAATTGATTTTGGCATACCAATTGGATAAGCAGAGAAAATTAAAACTGAAAGGAGTGTCTATTATGAAAAAGAACATCCAACTTATTGCAGTATTGATGATCATATCAATAGCAAGTTTTGCAAATCCATTTTTTTCCTCAGCGCTTGAAATCAAAGTTGCTGAAGTTGGTTTTTACTCATTTGAAATAAATGGTCAAACCTATGCAAACACTAGTCGCGGTTTAGTTCTTGGCAATTTAGCTCCAGGAAATTATAATGTTCGCATTTATAAGTCTCACAACTATGGAAAATACAACCGAAGACCACAAAACATCTTGGTTTATGAAGATTACATTTTTGTGCCACAATACACTTCTGTTCAAGGTAGATTAGATCGATTTGGAATGAAATATCGCCAAAGCGAAATTAGAATGCATCACCAAGATCCAAGAAATCAATACCGACCACAGCCAATATGCGAGCCAAATGGCAATCATCATATCTATGAAAATCGAATTGTGATCATGAATAATGCAGCACATCAAGATTTGATACGTGCGCTAGAACACGCTTCTTTTGATAATACCAAGATGAGCATTGCTAAAGCAGCAGTTGCAAACAATAGAATGAATGTTCATCAAATTGCTCTTATCATGAGAACTTTCTCATTCGATTCTTATCGATTGGAAATTGCAAAGTTTGCTTACGAAAGTTGTGTTGATCAGCATAACTATTACAATTTAAGCAATGAATTCACTTTTGATAGTAACGCCAGAGCATTGATGAACAGCATTATATAACGGAAAAGGGCCTCAATAGAAGCCCTTTTTTATTTCTTTAAAATCACCAAACTAACGGGTAAATGATCCGAATATCCACCAAAGACTTTGTCCTTGCCATAGAAACGACTTGGATACATTTTCTGATCATAATTGCTTTCATACATCATCCAATCATAAGAAACGATTTGCCCCGAATTTTTAGGAACATAAAATTCATTTTTCTCAGAATACAATCCCTTGCTCACTAATATCTGATCAAGCATTCCCCACTCACCCTTGTAAGCATGACTACCAACTCCCGTTCCTTGTAGGTATTCATGCATATTTACCAAGCAAGGAGATTCTGGAACCGGAAGAATACAGTTCTCTAAATCTTTCATGCTTTTATTGGTTGGATAATCATTAAAATCACCCATTACTATTTCATCAGAATTAGGGTATTTAAGACGTAGCTGATATATCGTTCCCTTTAACACTCCTTCGGCTTTTAAGCGTTTTGGTTCAGATGCTTCTTCACCTCCACCACGTGATGGCCAATGGTTTACAAAAACGGTAATCGATCGATCATTCCCCTTCATTTTAAAATTAGCCCAAAGAATATATCGAGTTGGTCTATCTCCTATCAATTCAACTTCAGCCACGCCATGCTCAACTAGCTTGAGTTTTTTAGTATCATAAATCAAAGCATTGTCTATTCCGCGACCATCAAGACTTTCTTCATGAATTACTTGTAAGCTTTTTTGCTTGTCAAGTCGCGATGCTAAATCTTCAACTACTGCTCTATTTTCAACTTCACAAACACCGAGTAAGTCAGGACTAGACTTCACTCCAAAAGCAGCATTCACCACCTTTGCAAGATGATCTAGTT
>CAZWXC010000351.1:0-3858 GCA_964637935.1 uncultured Flavobacteriales bacterium
TTGATGTGGCTGATGATGCCAACGATAAAACGGATGAATTCTGGGAAAATGCAAGACCCGAAAAACTGAGTGAAACCGAAACTCAAGTGTATGAAATGGTTGATACCATTCAGCAGCTGCCAGCATTTAGGACTTATGTAGATCTGATAACCTTATTTGTAAGTGGATATTATGAAATGAAATATTTCGATTTTGGCCCATACTTCACCACGTTTAGTTTCAATGCCATTGAAGGTCCTCGCTTGCGCCTTGGCGGGAAAACCAATGCCGATTTTAGCACCAAAGTCGAGGTTAGCGGCTACTTGGCCTATGGATTTAAGGATCAATTATTTAAATATAAAGCTGGGAGTCGGTTTTTCATTTCCAAAAGTCCACGTCAAATATTGTCAGTTTCGCATACGCGAGATTTAGAGCAATTGGGCCAAAGTTCTAATGCTTGGAAAACAGATAATATTCTGTCTTCTGTTTTCAGAAGAGGCTCAAACAATTTGTTGAATGCGTATGAAGAATACAAAGCCAATTATGAAATTGAATATTTCCCTGGCTTCAGTAACAACATTGGTTTCAACCGAAGAGATATTTGGTCGGTAGGTTCTATTGCCTTTCAGAGATTCAATAACGAAGGCGAATTGTATGATATCAATCGCATAAAAACCACTGAATTAAGTGTGGGGTTGCGTTTTGCATTTGATGAAAAATTCATCAATGGAGAACTTGATCGTGTAAGCCTAGGCACCAAATATCCAATAATCCAAGCCAATGCATCTTTTGGTATAAAAGGGTTTTTGAATGGTCAATATGAGTATCAAAGAGTAGCCGTTAAGATTCAAGATAGAATACCATTGAACCCAATTGGACAAAGTGATGTAACGATTGAGTTTGGTAAAATTTGGGGTGCATTACCATTTCCTTTGCTCAACATTTACAACGGAAATCAAACCTATTTCTATGATGAATATTCATTCAACTTGATGAATTTCTATGAATTTGTAGGTGACGAATGGGCTACCATGTTCGTGGTGCACCATTTCAATGGATTGTTTTTCAATAAAATACCATTATTTAGAAAGCTAAAGTGGAGAGAAGTAGCTTCATTTAGGGGCGCAGTTGGTGGTTTGAGCAACATTCATCAAACTGAACTTGATTTTCCTGATAAACTGAATACGCTAAGCAAACCATACATGGAAGTGGGCGCAGGAATTGAGAATATTTTTAAATTATTAAGAGTGGATGCATTGTGGAGATTGACATATTTGGACCACGAAAACGTTGTTCCGTTTGGAATACGCGTTACCTACCAACTCGAATTTTAAAGCAAAAACATGCAGCTTAGAGCAGACAATCTTTTTAAAAAATACAAGAGCAGAACCGTTGTAAAAGGTGTTTCTGTAAATGTAGAACAAGGCGAAATTGTAGGATTGTTGGGCCCAAATGGAGCGGGTAAAACCACCACATTTTACATGATTGTTGGTTTGATAAAACCAAACTCGGGGCGCATTTATTTGGACGATCAAGACATTACATCGCAAGCCATGTACAAGCGAGCCCACTTGGGAGTGGGTTATTTGCCACAAGAAGCTTCGGTGTTTAGAAAACTAAGTGTAGAAGACAACATCAAAGCCGTGCTTGAGATGCAAAAAGGACTAAGCCGCACGCAGCAACAAGACAAATTAGAAAGTCTTATAGATGAGTTTGGTTTGACGCTAGTAAGAAAAAACCGTGGCGATTTATTGAGCGGTGGCGAACGCAGAAGAACCGAAATAGCTCGAGCATTAGCATCGAATCCGAACTTTATTTTATTGGATGAGCCTTTTGCAGGCGTAGATCCAATTGCGGTAGAAGACATTCAAAGCATTGTAGCCAAGCTCAAAGAAAAGAACATCGGAATTCTAATTACCGACCATAATGTTCAAGAAACCTTGTCTATCACCGATCGAGCTTATTTGCTTTTTGAAGGAAATATTTTGAAAGCTGGAAGTGCAGAAGATTTGGCTAATGATGAAGAAGTAAGACGTGTTTATTTGGGTCAAAACTTCGAATTGAGACGCAGCAAGCATTCTAGTAATTAACTCAGTTTTCACCAAAACAAAAACCCAAGCACATTCTTTAAGGCTAGACCTTATCAAAACTAACTTGGGTTTATTTTCCTTTAGAAGCAGGCTTACCTGCTCTATTTTTTAGGCTTCTACTAAAGTGAAGCTAAAAGATTCTACTATCTGGTTGCAAAGCAATTTTTTACACGCTTCTTCAACCTTGTCATTCGCCACGTCTTTATTTTCTGCCTCAACGTGAAGCTGAATATGCTTACCAATGCGCACGTTGGTGATTTCTGACAAACCTAGGTTGCCCATTGATGATGAAACTGCCTTGCCTTGTGGATCTAACAAATTAGCGTGTGGCATGATGTCTATTTCAGCTCTAAATTTCATATTTCAGTCTATTACTTTCGGGCCGCAAAAATGGCATAAAAGAGTGAGAGGATGAAATATCCAAGCATAATGATTGGAATAATTAAATAATCAATTAATCCGATGTCAAACGGAACGAAGTTAAGATAGGGAATTAAGAAAATGAGGTATGAAATCAGCACCCAAATCAGCACTCCGTATTTCCATTTGTTTTTCTCCCAACTAAGTCCTTTGAATTTTAGCGCAAGCATGGGCACTTTCATATTCATCAGAAAGAATAGAATGAAAGAGAGAATGATGTAAAATTTTGTGCTAAACAACATCGAAACCAAGGCGCGGTCTAGCGCAGTCCAGTGTCTAATTTCGCCCAAAGTGGCAATCATAGTATCACTGATCGGGTTGTAAAAGTTAAGCTTATAATGAATTTCTAAAATGATCGGAATGCTAATGACAAAAATGGCGATGGCTGGAGTAGGCACACCCACAAAATAATCTCTCGATTTTGTATCTAAATTAAAAACACCCAAACGCAGCGTGGCACCAGCGGTGATCAGCAATCCAGCAGAACAGACCAAAATATCTGTAAAACTCCAGAGGTAAATTTCCTCGAAATAAATTCCACGCGAAACCGCAATCATTTGAAAAACAATAAACCCTGGAAGCGCACCGAACGTAATCATGTCTGCAAGGCTGTCGAGTTGCTTACCCAATTCGCTTTGAGCATTTAAAAGGCGTGCTAAAAAACCGTCTAAAAAATCAAAAACTAAGGCAATTGCTACACAATAGACAGCCCAAGTCACTTGTTCTTTCGAAATAAAAATCATCCCTAACACACCCAAAGCCGCATTGGTAAGGGTAAGCATGTTAGGAATAAAACGTATTAACTTCATCATTGCACCAAATATCTAACTTACCGACAATCTCAAAACACAATTTCAAAAGGAATATTGAGTTACTTATAGCCAAACCTAGACTTTATTTCATTCGTAACTTTGTTTCCTCTATTTATATGAAGAAAATCAATTCGCTTCTAGTCATTTTATTTTGCCTTTTGCTGAGCAATGCATTTGCACAAGCACCAAAATATAGCAACGAGTTTTTGAATATTGGTGTGGGCGCACGTGGCCTAGCCATGAGCAAAGCCCAAGTAGCTTCGGTTAACGATGTTACGGCTGCTTATTGGAATCCGGCTGGAATTACCAGTATTGAAAATGATTTGGAAGTGGCGGCTCAACATGCTGAATATTTTGCTGGAATAGCTAAGTACGACTATGGAGCATTAGCTGCTAAAATTGACGACAAAAGCAACTTAGGTTTTACTTTTTTGAGATTTGGGGTGGATGATATTCCAAACACTACAGAGTTGATTGATCAAAACGGTCAAGTTAATTACGATAGAATTACCTCTTTTTCGGCAGCTGATTATGCCTTTTTGGTAAGCTACGGGCGC
>CAZWXC010000352.1:0-3855 GCA_964637935.1 uncultured Flavobacteriales bacterium
TACGATTAGTGGCCTACTTGACTGCTACTATGGTCACCATTTTTATCGGTTCTGTGCTTTTCAGAAATTCTAGAACAAGTTTTGAAAACACAGTGCGCGACATGCAGAATTTGTCTACCCAAGCCAAAATCTTAAATACGATTAGCGCCAATGTTGATGAGGCCTTTTTTAAATCAAATACTACGCACGGCTTTGAGTTTATGAATGAAGCCTTCCCGAAAATGTTTGGCTATGATAGTATTGATGAGATGATGCTTACCAAACCTATTGCGCTCTACAATAAAATTGAAGATCGCAATGAAATGATCGATAAGCTAAAGCGAGAACGTGTAATAAGAAATGCGCTCATGCCCTATCGCAAAAAAAATGGAACGCTTTTTTACGGTCGTCTCAGCTGCAATATGATTGTAGAAAAAGGGCAAGAACGAATAGTAGGAATTATAACCGATGTAACGCAACAACATCAGCAAGATGAATTGCTTCGTCAGAGCGAATCGCGCTTACGCGAATCTCAGCAAATAGCCAAATTGGGCAACTTCCGGCTTGATGAGCGAACAATGCAAATGGAATGGAGTGAGGAAACCTTTAGGATACACGGCTACCCTTTTTCTGATATTACTCCACAAATGGATGAATTGATAGACCGCTTCGAGTCGTTGTCTCTTGAATATCTAAAAATCCAATTCGAAAACACTAAGCTAACTGCTATTCCTGCCAGTTTTGGTGGTTGGTATTTGACTCCGCTTTATGAAAGAAAATTCATCCAATTCAAAGCTAGATATGTGGAGACGGATGATCATTTAGGCTATTGGGTAGGCACGGTTCAGGATATTTCTGCAGCCAAAACGTTGGAGGAAGAATTAGCTGGGAATACGCGCTTTTTTGAAACGATTTTGAATAATGCTCCACTGGAAATAGTGTTGCTCGATAGCAATTTTAAGTACGCTTTTGTGAGCGAACAAGCAGTTTCAAACCCTGAAGTTAGAAAATGGCTGATTGGCAAAACAGACTTTGACTATTGTAAATACAGAAATCAACCAGTTAAGATAGCTGAAGAGCGAAAAGTCAATCTTGTAAAGTGTTTTGAAACCAATAGCGTAGTGCGTTGGGAAGAAGAAATGATAGATCAATATGGTCGTGTGAACTATATGTTCAGAAACATTGCGCCTATAAAAGACCCTGTAGACGGAAAACTCTATTTAGCGGGTTTTGCATTTAATGTGTCTCGACTAAAAGAGTCGCAATTGAGCCTTGAAGAAAAGAACTTAGAGCTCAATAAAGTAAATCAAGAATTAGATCGATTTGTGTATAGCATTTCTCATGATTTGCGAGCGCCCATCGCTTCTGTGCTTGGGCTAATCTCACTTGCAGAAGAGTCGGATAATATTGATGAGGCGCGTGCTATTTTGAGTATGCAGCGCGAAGCTCTTGATCGTTTGGATGTGTACATCAGAGATGTTATTGACTATTCGAGAAACAAGCGATTGATGCCTGCGGCTGAAACATTGAGTTTGGAAAAGTTGGTTCAGGCCTCTTTAACCAACTTGGCTTACTTGCCATCGATCAGCCAGATTGAATTTTTTCATGAATATGAAGAAGGAGATTTTGTACAGTCTGACCAAATGCGGGTTCAAATTATCATCAACAATTTACTTTCAAATGCCATCAAATACCTTGATACCAAAAAGGAGCATCCATATATCAGGATCGCAACCCAGCGAAAAAAGGATGGTTTAGAAATCATTGTGCAAGACAATGGCATTGGAATAAAAGAGCAATACTTAGAGCGTGTTTGGGAAATGTTTTATCGAGGAACTTCTGAAAGTAGCGGTTCTGGTCTTGGACTTTACATTTTAAAAGAATCATTGCAGACGCTAAAAGGCTCTGTAGAATTAGAAACTGAAGATACCGTAGGAACCAAATTCACGGTCTACATTCCAGACATGGAGTAGCTTTTAGCTCAACTTATCTTTCAGCAGGTTCATCTCAATTACAGGACTTATTTTTTCGTAAATGATGTTGTAAACTGCTTGTGTAATGGGTAATTCTACTTCAAACTTTTTGTTCATTTCTACAATAGACTTCACTGCAAAATAACCTTCGGCTACCATGCTCATTTCTAGTTGTGCAGCTTTTACGCTGTAACCTTTTCCGATCATCATTCCGAATGTTCGGTTTCGGCTAAAATTAGAGTAAGCTGTTACAAGTAAATCTCCCAAATAGGCAGAACTTTTTGTATCGCGATGCACAGGACTCACCTTATCTACAAATCGCTCAATTTCTTGAATTGCATTGCTAATGAGTACTGCCTGAAAATTATCGCCATAACCCAATCCTGTATAAATACCAGAAGCAATTGCCATAATGTTTTTCATAATGGCACTTATTTCGGTTCCGAAAATATCTTCTGAGGTAGAAGCCTTCACGTAGCGACATTCAACGGCAGTTGCAAAATCCTCTGCAATTTTTTGATTGGGACAAGCAATAGTCAAGTAGCTTAAACGCTCAAGCGCAATTTCTTCGGCATGACAAGGGCCAGAAATTATTCCAATTCTATCATAAGGAATATTAAATTCTTTGTGAAAAAAGCGCGCTGGTATAGAATGATATTCGGGTACAATACCTTTAATAGCACTGAACAAAATCTTGTTTTCAATGCCTTCTACTTTGAAACCATCAAATACTTTGAACACATAAGCCGAAGGAATAGCAATGACTAAAACATCGCTATCACGCACTACTTGAGCCAAATCTGCACTTGGGTGAACTTTGTTCAAGTCAAACTCAACCGACTGCAAATACCTGTCGTTGTGCCTGTATTTTTTAAGGTAAGCCACCGATTCTTCATGCCTAATCCACCAATTTACGTTGCTCGAATTGTTGCTTAGCATTTTAGCTATGGCTGTAGCCCAACTTCCGCCTCCTATTACTCCAAACTTTGTTTCCATCTATTAGGTTCAAACCTAATGCAAATTTATAGAGTGTGAAATAGCTTTGGCGGGCTTTCGTTCACAAGCAATTGCCAGCAAGATTAAAAACTTGTTGTTTTTATTTTCAGTTTTGGCACCATGTGGAAAATCCTCACCGTCATTTTTAATGTTGTTGGCTTGGTGCTGTTGTTTCAGTTTTTGCGTTTCAAATGGCGCGATTACCAGCAAAGCAATCATCTAGCAAGTTATTGGACATTAAAAAGGCATAAATACATCCTCACACTTGGCGGATTGCTGGCCATTACGATGCTCTTGATTGAATATGCTTTGCCCGGTGCAAGTCCTCTTCAAGATCAAGCTAAGCGATTGAGTTTTGGAATTTGGCTCGGTGGGCTTACTTCTTTAGGAATTAGCCTCACTTGGGCAGTTTATTTATGGAAATTAGATGTGTTTGAACCCGAAAAATGGTATCACCTATTGTTGGTTTTTATTTCAGGTTGCGCCACCACTTTTTTGGTTTTCCCTATTGCTAGATTCATCAATCATCAACTTGGGTTTCAGTTAAATGATGGTTTGATAAACGATTTTCTTTATTGCACCATTGGCATTGGAATGGTGGAAGAATTTGTGAAAATATTGCCATTTTTGATACTTCTTCGGTTCAAAAACATAGTGAACGAACCTTATGATTTTTTGCTCTATGCCTGCATCAGTGCGTTAGGTTTTGCTTTTATTGAGAATACACTTTACATTCAGAAAACCAGCTTTTATGCGGTAAATGGTCGCGCACTTATGAGCACCGTAGCTCACATGACCTTTTCAGCTGTAATTGGATATTCATTTATGATTGCATCGCATCGCAAACCAGGAAAAGGTTGGTATTACATTTTAGGTGGTTTTTTGTTAGCATCACTCATGCATGGCT
>CAZWXC010000353.1:0-3847 GCA_964637935.1 uncultured Flavobacteriales bacterium
GTTGACTTGTAAAACAACATCTAGCGAAGCTTGTACCCTTGACTTAGGCAATGGGCTTGATTACAATTGTTCTAACCCGTCTGGTACTTGTGTTGAAACACCAATCGGACATGACGCTGAAGGATCTGAGCCATGCAACTGGCCTTGGATGGTTAAGTCTTCTACAGATAAAGACGCTTAATACACCACAATTCGAATAAGAGCCTCGGGAGCGATTTGTTCTCGAGGCTTTTTTTGTGTCCTATAATTCTTACGTATCGAGAAGTTATTAAATAGAAAAGCCCGTGTAGAAATCTACACGGGCTTTATCTAAATCTAAACTAACCTATAAACCTATACTCGTTATCCGATTTTACGCATTCTCATGCTTAACGGAGTTATTTCTAAATACTCATCTTCTCTGATGTATTCCATTGCTTCTTCCAATGAAAACTTCACTTTCGGTGCAACACTTGCTGCTTTATCAGAACCAGATGCGCGAACGTTTGTCAACTGCTTTCCTTTCACAAGATTTACATCCAAATCATTGTCTCTAGAGTTTTCACCTACTACTTGTCCTTTGTAAATCTGCTCGTTCGGATCAACAAAGAATCTTCCTCTATCTTGTAATCTATCCAAAGCAAACATGGTAGATTGCCCCGTTTCGCTTGAAATCAACGCTCCTTTTTCTACACCAGACATTTCACCTTTATGTGGTTTGTAAGCACTAAAACGGTGATTCATAACAGCTTCTCCAGCCGTTGCTGTAAGCACTTTATTTCTCAATCCGATTAATCCACGAGAAGGTATATCAAATTCTAAGTGTTGAATATCGCCTTTGCTTTCCATGATCAGCATGTCGCCTTTGCGTTGCGTTACCAACTCAATTGCCTTTCCGCTGTATTCTTCAGGAACATCAATAACCAATGTTTCGAAAGGCTCGCATTTTCTACCATCAATTTCCTTTAGAATTACCTGTGGTTTACCAACTTGTAATTCATAGCCTTCTCTTCTCATTGTTTCGATAAGAATACTCAAGTGAAGTACCCCACGACCGTAAACATTGAATTTATCTTCCGTATCAGTGTCTTCTACCTTCAACGCAAGGTTTTTCTCTGTTTCCTTGTACAATCTATCGCGCAAGTGACGAGATGTAACAAATTTGCCTTCTTTACCAAAGAATGGCGAATTGTTGATGGTGAACAACATACTCATGGTTGGCTCATCAACATAAATACGCTTAAGTGCTTCTGGTTGATCTACTGATGCCAATGTGTCGCCAATCTCGAAATTTTCAAGACCAACAATCGCACACAAGTCACCACTTCTTACTTTATCAGTTTGTGTTCTTCCTAAGCCTTCAAATACATACAATTCTTTCACACGGTTCTTTTTAACAGAACCATCTGCCTTCATCAACATGTAATCTTTACCTACTTCAAGATCGCCACGGTATACTTTACCAATAGCAATTCTTCCTTTGAATGAACTAAAATCTAGTGATGAGATTTGCATTTGAGCATGACCATCATAATACGTAGCTTCAGGAATAACATCTATAATGGTGTCAAGTAATTCAGAAATATCTTCTGTTTTACGTTTCCAGTCTGTACTCATCCAACCTTGCTTAGAAGAGCCGTATAATGTATGGAAGTCAAGCTGATCTTCAGATGCGTCAAGGTTAAACATCAAGTCGAATACTTGCTCGTGCACCTCGTCAGGACGACAGTTTTCTTTGTCAACCTTATTTACAACCACGATTGGCTTTAAGTTTAGCTCAATCGCTTTTCCTAATACAAATCGTGTTTGTGGCATTGCGCCTTCAAAAGCATCTACCAAAAGAATAACGCCATCCGCCATTTTCAACACACGCTCTACTTCGCCACCAAAATCAGCGTGACCAGGAGTGTCAATAATGTTGATTTTAACGCCTTTGTAATTCACAGCAACGTTTTTAGAAAGGATTGTAATCCCTCTTTCGCGCTCTAAATCATTGTTGTCTAGGATCAAATCACCCGATTCTTTTCTGTCATCCAAAATTTTAGAATATTGAATGATTTTATCAACCAGGGTCGTTTTTCCGTGGTCAACGTGCGCTATAATTGCTATGTTTCTAATTGATTGCACTATGTTGATGCCTTTAAATTTGCGGCCGCGAAAGTAGTTTAATAAATATCAATTAACTAGTTTAAGCGAAAATTGAATAAAAGCTTAGCAGTTTGTTCACATTAATATTATCGATGAGCACTTAAAGCAATAGACTAATTATTTGTTTTTCAATTATCTATTAAACTTAAATATCTGATTTCAAGATAAACCTTCTGAAAGTGTTTCACTGATATTTTGTGCCTCACTTTTAGTTGATTTACTACGTTCTGAGAGTATTGATTTTCACTTTTTCTTCTTGATTTGGGAACTTACGCTACAAATTCTAATTCACTTAAATAAAAAATCGACCGGTCTAATGCTAAATGACATTGCGTCACACTTTCATCAAACCGGTCGACTCCAAGTTTTGCTTTTGGTTTTAGTGCCCTTTATGATCTGCCTCAACAAGCGTATCTGTATAAATCTTGGCTTCAACAAACATAGAAATGACCAAATCCTCTGCGTTGTCAAAGGGATGAACATGCACATTCACGGTTTGTGATATGTTGTCTACAGCCCTATTTACGAGAAAAACACTGCCTTCATAAACTTTGGTTGAACCGCTTTGCTTAAAACTCACCTTCTGATTTTCTTGAATCTTAGCTGCGTCTTTTGAAAATACTTCTAATTCAATGTGCTTGTGAGATTCATCCACAATCTGAAACATCAATTCGTTAGCGGTAACATAACGGCCATTGTTGGCATTTACCTGATTCACAAAACCATCAATAGGAGAAACAATACTAATTTGATTGGTTATGTTTCCTGTCAGCACCGACTCGGTATTCAGACCTACAAACTTGATTTGTGCCAAAGCCGAATTATAAACAGCCTTTTCTTGTTGTAAATCAGCGTTTATTTTCTCTAACTCTTTTCCAGAAATAGCATTGGAGGCAGCAAGTTCTGATTTACGGGCTTGATCTTTTTCAAGCTGTGTTAATCGTGCTTTGCTTTGAAGCAATGCATTTTGAAGGGTAATTAAATCCTTTGAAACAAGTGTTGCTAAAACCTCGCCTTTTTTAATCTTTTGACCTTTTAAAACCTTCAGGTTTTCTATGTAGCCATCAATTTTAGCATGCATATCTGCGCGGTATTGTGGCGGTACTTCTACTCGACCATTGCAAAAAACGAGGTGGTCATTTTTATCAAGAGTGCTTTCATGAAGCACTTGTGGCTCTTCGGTTGCAGCAGCTATTTCCGCTTCTGCAGATTCAGATGATGGCCCAGAACAAGCCATTGTTTGCAAGGCTAATATCGCTATGAAAGCGAAGGTTTTATGTGATTTCAATTTCATGATTGATGTCTTAATGCGTGTAATATTCTTGGTTTGATTTGGCAAGCGCCCAGTTCAGGTACAACACGAAATAGTTAAGTTGTATTTGCAAGGAAGTTTGCAGAATTTGAGCGAACTCGATGTAATTCATTTCGCCAGATTCAAAGGCTTTCACCGCTTTTGAAGGCAAGTTTTTCGCCATATTCAGCTGTTGACTTTGGTGATATGAAAGGCTCCGGAAAGCGCTTAAGGTAAGCGATACGCTTGAAGAAAGCTGTTGCTGAAGGTCAAACAAGAACTGATCATTACTATTTGCAGTTTGTGCAGCAATAATCTTGGCAATGGTCACATTCTTGCGTTGAGCGCTTCCCCAAAGTGGAATGCTTAAGCCCGCAGAAAGGCCTTGCAATCCGCCTGTTCCCTCAATTTGCTGATTAAAATAACCCA
>CAZWXC010000354.1:0-3836 GCA_964637935.1 uncultured Flavobacteriales bacterium
GCCTGTTACTCGGAACTGGCCAATATTTCACATAGGAAGCTTCTTTTTGAAGCAGTAATTCATCGAGTCTAAAGTGCTTAGAATAAATCGTTTTATTGTCTTGATCAAGTTGCATAACAATGGCATACCTAGCACATTCTTTAGATCTTACCTCAAAGGCTAGTTCAATAAATTGATCGGAGCCTAAATCCAGCGAATCCCTAAATATGCCAACAAACTCGAGTTGTGAAAACTCCTTGGCTTCATTTAAATATGGCAACTCATCAACAAGCTTTCGATTAAAATCTGGATTTACGTACAGATAAGAATCGCCACTTCGCAGCACTAAATTCAAGTTTTCTAAAACAGTTTGATTTGTTAAATAATAGTCTGCTGTGGCATCTTCACTTTGTTTGTTTGCTGAAAATAAATGATGGAATAAATAGAAATTATAGTACCTAAACACATCTGTGTACTGATCAGACACCCTTATTATTCGCGCATTTGAAGTGGAATCACTTATCGTAGCCAAACGCTCAATAATCTCATTGGGCAAATTGTTTTCAGGTTCTATACTGGTAGCTTCAAGTTGATAGTTATTATAAAAATCTGCTAAAAACCTACCCGAAAGCATTATCCCAAATACAAAATGAAAGACAACTACATACTTGGTCTTCTTGCCACTAAAGGGTATGATAAAATAAGAAATTAGCGCTATTGGGAGCAGATATAAGGCTGCCCTTTCAAACGGATAGTTAACGCCCAAGAACTCAGCTAAAACAATACTAATTAACACATTACCAAATATGATAAGGGATGTAAAAGCAAACATAGAAGTGAACCAAATCGTTGGTTTCCGCATCATGTTCACAAAAGCATTCAAGATGAATAAAGTGAAAATGATGAGAGAACTTAGGAAAACCAAATGATCGAAATGGAACCTGAGATAATTAAACAATGGCTCAAAAAGGCCCACCCAAACATTTGACTTGTTACCTAGGTAGATTTCACCTTTTTTACTAAGGTTGAGTGCGATTTGGAGCAGCCAAAAAAAGAAGACTAAAAATGGCATCAAAACACCAAAATGATACCACTTGATTCTTTTACAAAAAAGAAGACTAGCGGTAATAAAAGTGATACTTATTAATACTTGAGGTAAAAGTGTAAAACTTGCAGATGCAGCTAAAACAATCGACCCAAGACTTAAAAGCAACCATTTAATACTTCCGTATTGCTGAAATCTACTCGTAGCATAAATGTGATACATGAGCAGCGAAATTGACATTCCATAACCGCGCGCTAGCCCAAAGTATTCAAACACGTTTAGACAAAAAAGCAAGCCTATTATTCCCAACCATTTAGTGAGGTTTGATTGTCGTTCAAAAATTTTCCAAATACTGAAAGCATAAATCAAAAAAGACAAAACATTCGGAAGTCTTAATGCCAATGTAGATTCACCAAAAAGGCTCACACAAGCAGAGGCTAATAAGGTGTTCAGTAAATGATTATTGGCAGAAGGGATGTAAAAAACACGATCAGGAAAATCGAGCATGAATTCAAATAAACTTATCGATTCATCTTGTGTGATCGGCACAATTTGGGATCGCCAAACCAAGGTTCCAATAAGAATGAAGACCAAACACAAGTAAGCTTTAGTTTGGTGTTTGGATAATTTATCCATGAACAAATTGAAATTCATGAAACTGTCAATTACCTTTTGATTTAATTTCTTCTTTCACCAGTTTCAAATTGAATTTAGCATCTTGATTTTTCGGATCACAACTTGTCAATATTCTTATTGATTCTTACCACTTTCCGAAAAATGAAGAAATATCAAAATAGTATTGCACTTCCTTTCCATCGGGACTTTTAAAATACAGAATATCGTATGGGTTTTTCTTATTATGAACTAAAGCCTGTTTCTGCATTTTACAAGAAGGGCAAACCTTTCTGACATAATCATATTCTTCGCCAATGCTATTTACTTTAATGGCTTTTTCAAACGAACTCCCATCACGATTCGAATTAGCACTTTCTAAGTTTAACGTTTGGATTTCAGATTTTTGATCAGTATCTGACGCTGCACTTGAAACGCCTTTACTGTTAGAACAAGCTAAAGTTGAAAAAATGATTATCGCAAATACTAAAGGTTTTAATTTTCTCATTTGAAAAGGTTTTAGTTGGTGAATCGAATTCGGAGTTTGATGGTTTTAACGAAACTAACAAAACCACTACAAACTAATAACATGAGTTATTAAACGGCTTTTATCCAACTTCTTAAGCCGGATCCACATCCACACTCAACTTCACTTTGCGGTAGGTTTCGTGACCTTCTAGGTAATCGATGACTTGCCAAATAGATTTGCGGGTTTGGCCAATGGTCCAATCATTTTCTAGCTTGAGGTATACTTGACGCAAGTATTTTCCGCGAATGCGCGCAATAGGCGGTTCTTCGGGTCCAAGCACATGTGTATTGAAGACTTTGCGCAGCTCGTCAGCAAAAAACTTTGCCGATTCTCTTGTAAGCACTGCATCAGGATGTGCTATTTGAAACCGAATCATGCGAGAATATGGCGGATAGCTCAAATGCTGCCGTTCCATCACTTGGTTGAGGTACATGCCATTATAGTTTTGCAAGAGCACATATTCAAGCACGGGATGATCTGGTTTATAGGTTTGAATCATAACATGGCCGCGCTCTTTTTTGCGCCCCGCCCTACCTGCCACTTGTGTCAGCAATTGATATGCGCGTTCAAACGCTCTAAAGTCGGGTCGGTTCCAAAGTGAATCGGCATTGATCACGCCCACCAATCCTACGTTTTCAAAATCTAAACCTTTGGTTACCATTTGTGTACCTACCAAAATATCGATACTGCCTTCTTCAAAAGCAGTAATGATGTTTTGTAGTGAATTCTTTTTACGTGTGGTGTCAAGATCCATTCTACCAATGCGCGCATCGGGAAAAATGATTTCTAAATCATCCTCTATTTTCTCTGTCCCAACACCTTTTACCGTAAGTTTTGCCGACCCGCATTCTGGGCAATGTGCTGGCTGTTTTATGTTGTAGCCGCAATAATGACAGAGTAGTTTTTTGAAGAACTTGTGGTAAGTTAGGTTCACATCACAGTTTACGCATTCAGCACTCCATCCACAGGTTTCGCACACTTGAAAAGGCGCGTATCCTCTGCGATTTTGAAACAAAATCACTTGCTTACCGCGCTTTATGGTTGCGTTTATGGCTCCTTTCAGCTCTGGTGAAAGTCCGCCCACCATTTGCTGACTTTTGGCATACGGTTTTACGTCAATCACCTGAATTTCGGGCATTTTCACATCGCCAAAACGCTTGCTTATTTCGGTCAAGCCGAAACGGCCTTGCTTGGCGTGGTGATAAAACTCAACCGAAGGCGTTGCTGAACCAAGCAACACTTTCGCTCCCATTTTTTTTGAAAGCCAAATCACCGCATCGCGGGCATGATAAAATGGTGAACTATCATGCTGTTTATAAGAAGCTTCGTGTTCTTCGTCTACGATTACCAATCCTAAATTTTGGAATGGTAAAAACACGGAAGAACGCGCACCAACAATCACCACAGGTTCGTCAGAATGCAATAAATTGAGCCAAGTGGTCAAGCGTTCTTTGTTGGTGAAACGCGAATGATACACCATCACTTCCATTCCTAGCAACACTTTGAGGCGCTGCACCAACTGCGTGGTCAATGCAATTTCGGGCACGAGGTAAAGCACTTGTTTGCCTTGAGCAATAAAATCTTTGGCTAATTCCGCATAAATCAAGGTCTTGCCCGATCCTGTTACTCCGCGCAGCAGCGTTACATCTTTGGTTTCGAAGCTTTCGTTTA
>CAZWXC010000355.1:0-3823 GCA_964637935.1 uncultured Flavobacteriales bacterium
GCTTTTTCCTACGGCTTATAATCAAGTAGCGGCAGATAGTTTTAGAGGCGATTTTATTACCAACGTAGGCAATACTTTTTCGGCTGGATTGATGGCGAGTTATCAAGCGGCAGCACAACAATTCGTGCCAATATTAAAGGTAATAGATGTAGAAGCACCCGGAAATTCGCAAATGGTGCAAGACTTGCGCAGAAGCGACCACGCACCTTTTTGGGATGCTGGCTACCAAGCGCTCATGATTACTGATGGAGCCAATTTCCGAAATCCAAATTACCACGAAGCTTCTGATAGCGTATCTACTCTGGATTTGAATTTTATGAAAGCGGTAGTTCAAGCTAACGTAGCAACCTTGGCCACGCTTGCCAAACCAATCATTGCGGGAACAGCCGAGAGCAGTTATACAGGTATACTAAGTGTGGAAAGCTTGCCAAATGAAACATCAGATTGCATTTCGGTTCACGCCAATTCATTGGCAACTGGTCAAACAAACATCAGCATTCAAGCGTGTGAAAGCATTCAAGAAATGGATATTCATGTAAGTGATTTGGCAGGCAGAACCATTGCCATAGATCAATTGAATAGGGCAGGAGAAGCACAACTGAAAATGGAGTTTAGAGCATTGGCTCAAACCGTATACATTGTACACGGCAGTATCAATGGAAAACCGTTTTCAGAAAGAATTCTGACGAAGTAGATATTAAAAAATTAATTCGGTTTTAGTGGCTTAAATCGTTGAAAAACAATTGTAATTGAAGCTAGATACAATCATGAGATACTTACTTAGTCTTTGCACTTTTTTATGTTGTGCAATTGTTTCGGCTCAAGATTACAACTTGTATTATGCAGGCATCAATAAAGCGAAACTGGCTTTAGTGGAAGATAGCCTTGAAGTAGGAGTAGCGCATTATGCAAACACGTTTCAAAAATTCGATTTTGCATTTGCTAGAGATTGTTTCAACGCGCTGGAAGTTGCGTGTATCCTGAGAGATACGGACAATGTTGATTATTTTATCAGAAGATGCATGGCTCAAGGTGTCGGTTTTGAGCTTTTAGCACAAGATTCGATGCTTACCTTTTTTAAGGCAACAGAGCACTGGAGACTATTGCTAAATGCAAAAGACAGCATACGAAATAGTTATGTAAACCAAATTAATTGGGAGGTTAGAGCAGAGGTCAACTCCATGTTTGCTCAAGATCAGAAGATTAGAGATTCTGCTTATAAAAATAGATTCAATGTGTTTAAGTTACGAAGGTTAAAAAAGCAGTTAGAAGCCTTGGATAGAATACTTGTGCTGAGGCTGTTAGAAATAACCCAGAAATATGGATTTCCGGGAGAAAAACTAATCGGATTAGACACTGAATCAATGCATCCAAAAATAAATGATCAAGACATAAATGCCGGTATGCCTATCGTTATTTTTATTCATCATTTTAGCCAACCGAACGAGTCCTTTAATAAAGTCTTAATCAACCAAATAAGAACAGGAAATTTGTCAAATGAGCATTATGCCATCATTTCAGATTTTCAATATGAATATGGAAAAGAACGTTTCGGCAAAGTCTGTTGCTACAGCCAACGGTTCAGCTCGAAAGAATCAACAGAAGTTGTAAATCGCAATAGAAAAGAAATAGGTTTACTAGATATTTCAAATACCTATAAGCTTCAAAAAAAGAAATATATCACACCATTTTGGATGCGATTGAGATAAAGAATCAGTGCAATAAATAATGAAAATGTATCACCAATTTGGCTCCATTCCTAGATTCCTTATTATCTGCATCTTAAAGAGATTCAATCTTATATGAACCACCAAACCACTAAATGATCATGAAAGTAACAGCCGAACACAACGCGCGCATGGCCAAAATGACCTTTGCTTCAGTCTATCCGCATTATGTGACTAAAGTGGAAAGGAAAGGCCGAACAAAAGAAGAATTGCATCAAGTGATAACCTGGTTAACAGGTTTTGATCAAAGTCAATTGAAGGCATTGATTGATGAGAAAGCCACGTTTGAAACCTTTTTTCAAAAAGCTACACTTAACCCAAATGCGCATTTGATTACAGGTACTATTTGCGGATATAGAATTGAAGAAATTGATAATCCACTCACCCAGCAAGTGCGCTATTTAGACAAGGTGGTAGACGAGCTGGCCAAAGGGCTAAAAATGGAGAAAATACTCCGGTCTTAAGCCTAAACTTGGACAAATTTTAACTTGAGAAGAACCGGATTCAGACCAAAAATGCAAGATGAAGTTCAAGAGCAAGTTCAAGTTCAAGTTCAAGAGCAAGAGCAAGAGCAAGAGCAAGTTCAAGAGCAACGAATAAGGCCTTTGATTTACATGTAAAAAACGGACACTTTCACACATGAAAAACCTACTATTGATCGTTTCCCTCATTTTGAAATAACATGATCACATACCAAGTTGAGCAATCGCTATCGCCAAGCGAGTTTAAAGAATTACTCATAAAATCTACCCTGGGCGAGAGAAGGCCAGTAGCTGATTTTGAGCGAATAAAAGCCATGGTTGAAAATGCCAATCTTATCATTACTGCACGTGATGATCAGAATTTAGTTGGCGTAGCACGTTCTGTCACAGACTTTGTTTATTACACTTATCTATCAGACTTGGCCGTGGATAGCGAATACCAAAACCAAGGAATTGGCAAGGAGCTAATCCGGCTTACGAAACAGCATACTCCAGAAGCGATGATCATTCTGCTGGCAGCTCCAAAAGCGGTAGATTATTATCCTCACATTGGCATGACTAAGCATAACGCTTGCTTCTTACTATTAGATCAAAATGATTTGAAATGATTCAATTTGAACTCAATCCAGATTTGGATACCATTGATTGGAACACCATTTCTGAACTTTTCCAAAAGGTAAACTGGGGAATAAGAGATCCGAAGGACATTGAAAACGCTTTTAGAAAAAGTACGGTTACTTGTTTCGTGAAAAATGATGGCGATATCATCGGATTTGGCCGAACCGTGGATGACGGAAAGTACTATGCCTTGCTGGTAGATGTAGTCATTCATCCTGATCATCAAGCAAAAGGCATTGGAAAAACGCTAGTGAATGAATTGAAAAACAGTTTGGTTGGCTATCAATTTATCACACTCACTGCGGCACCAAACAAAGATGGTTTCTATCAAAAAATAGGTTGGAAAAGGCAAAAGTCGTCCTTCATTTTTCCAAAAGATGAAAAGCAAGCAAACGAGCATTGTGAGTGAAATGAACGAAAAGTGAGTGTTAATTCATGTTTGCTTATCAAAACCTTAAACTCAATAAGGTTTAGGGCATGATCTAATGCTTTGTTTTGTCTTTCAGAAAAAGCTGGGAAAAAATCAATAAATGAAAACACCACCATTGCGCTTACTCATCATTCTCGTAATCATGCTTCAAGCTTGTTCTGAAAATAATCTTTCTATTGATTTACAAGGCCACAGAGGTTGCCGAGGCGATTATCCTGAAAATACCATTGCTGGTTTTTTGGCTGCAATGGAAGCGGGTGTAACCACGCTAGAAATGGATGTGGTAATTTCTAAAGACAAGAAAGTGGTTGTTTCTCACGAGCCATATTTCTCGCATGAAATTGCGCTGACACCCAACGGAGATGAAATCACCGAAGAAAACGAGAAGCAGTACAACTTGTACGAGCTTACTTATGCAGAAATCGCCCGTTTTGATGTTGGCCAGCGCCATCATCTGCGGTTTCCGAATCAGAAAAAAATGGCGGCTGCAAAACCTTTGTTAAGCGAAGTCATTGCCAAGGCCGAAAGCTTCGCAGATGAACATCATCTGAAACAACCTTACTATA
>CAZWXC010000356.1:0-3816 GCA_964637935.1 uncultured Flavobacteriales bacterium
GAATTTTATTTTGGGTCTTTTACCACAATTGTATTTGCCCATCGATCGCCAAATCGCTGCTGCGACTCAGAAAAAACCATTAAGGCATCAATGATTCCGAAAATTGGAATAGCCAGCGAAACTTGGCGTAATACGTTGGTGCCAATATTTCCTGTAATAGATTCTTGTGTATCGGCTTTTACCACCCTTATTTTCATGGCTTTTTTACCAAAACTTTGACCATTCAAAAATGGTAACGAATCTTTGGTGAAATAGTAGGCGAGGCCAAAAAACCAGCCCACAAAAGGAACCACGCTAAATACAAGTTGAATAACTCCATCAATAAACGATGCTAGGAATCGCTGACCTGCGGTTGCTTTTTCTTTGTGCTCTTGCACTACATCATCAATAATCATAAGTCTGTCGTTTTAAGGTTTGGTGAAGCAATAATAAAGTGCAAACTGCAATATCAGGCTATTTGAGCTCAAAATTCATTTAAAATTTTGACCAAAGCATTATGGCTAGTCCGATGATAACTATAAGAATAAAAACTAGGTATTGCCAAATATCTACGAAGTAAGGGCCGTACTTTTTGTAAAGCGATTTAAACACATTCATTGTTCGAAATTATAAAGGTTTTGCAATGGGGCTCAATTAATTCATAAGACTTTAGTAATGAAGCATAAAGTGTGATTTCAATTTAAAAGCCACCTTTGCATTTTGAAACCCCAAATGTTAATCCGCGTTAAAGACCATTACTAACCAATTCATTTGCTGCGTGAGAGTTTCATTTTACAAATTGTTTTTCACCCTGTTTTTATTTACAAACATTGCTTGCAAGACCTATTCGCAATGCGGTCAAGCCATTGATTTGGGTACCTGGGTAGAAGAAGGCGATGTAACCAATGGCGATTGGCAAGTAGGCGGTGGGGGAGCCAATGTTTCGCAAGAGATCAATGGTGACCCAACTTTTTTGGTGAGTCCAGACAGTTTTATCAATGTCATTATTACTGGAACCATTCGTGTTAACACAGCGGCTGATGATGATTGGGTTGGTTTTGTGTTTGGCTATCAAGGGCCTGATACCGCAGATTCTACAGATTACGATTTCTATTTGTTTGATTGGAAACAAGCGGATCAAAACTTTTCAGGATTCTTTGGAGCGGAAGGTTTTGCGCTCTCGCAGATGCAGGGCAACATCACTAATTTGCCACAAGCGTTCGTGGGTAAGCAAGGCCCATTTGCAAACATTATAGCTTCAGACTATGGTGGAACAAAGGGTTGGAACGACCTTACCGATTATGATTTTGCACTTACTTATACAAATACTCGCACTGTAATTTCAATAGAAGGCGATACCATTTTTGATGTTTATGGTTGTTTTGGCCCGGGAAGATTTGGGTTCTATAACTATTCGCAATCAGATGTTATTTATTCAGATTTCTCCTATCGAGTGGCCGCTTCTTTTGAAGTAGTAACCCCAGAAGTTTGTGTTGGAGACACTGCGTTTTTGCGTGCTTTGAGTGATTCTTGTTTTACCAATGCGGGTGTGCAGGTAAACAATACCATCGTAGGATGGGATTGGGACCTAGGTGATGGAAATACGAGCACAGACACCAACGTGCGTCATGTATATAACACTGCTGGCACCTTTGATGTGCGGCTTGTAGTTACCGACTATTTAGGATGCACTGATACTGCTTATAACCAAGTAATTATTCGCGAAAGCAGCACAAACCTTGGCGCGGATACTGCATTTTGTGCCGATACTTCGGTTGTTTTTGACGCTGGCACTCCCGGAAGTTCTTATGCTTGGAATACAGGCGATACCACGCAAACTATTATAGCAACGTCAACGGGAACATATCAAGTTACGTTAACAGATATTTATGGCTGTGAAAGCTCTGATACCGTATTGGTCACTAGCTACAGCTTACCTACCAAAGAATTACCTGCCGACACTAGCATTTGTGCCAATGACAGCCTTTTTTTAGATGCAGGAAATGCAGGTGAAAGTTTTGTTTGGAATACGGGAGACACTACTCAAACAATTACTGTGAGTGCTGCGGGCAGCTATCAGGTTACGATTACTAATGCAAACAATTGCCAAATTAGTGACACATTTCAATTGTCAACTCTAGCAATTCCTTCGGTAAACCTAGGTATTGATACTAGCATTTGTACAGGTGATTCTTTGGTTATAGATGCTGGAAATGCAGGCGCTACTTATGTTTGGAATGATGGTTCTACCAATCAAACGTTGACCATTTCATCTGTATCAACTTATGCTGTTACGGTAACCAACGCTAATACTTGCGCTGTTTCAGATACATTGAGTCTTGGTCTTTACGCTTTGCCAATCGTGAATCTTGGTAACGATACCACCATTTGTGAAACAGATACCATAACAATTAACGCTGGAAACTCAACAGCAACATTTGCTTGGAGCACGGGAGAAACAACACAAAGCATTTCGATAAATGCAATAGCAAGCTATCAGGTTACGGTTACCGACACCAATTCATGTTCTGATTCAGACACATTAAACCTGAATAATTATGCCCAACCGTTAGTTGATATTGGCTCAGATACTTCTATTTGCTCAGGTGACTCTATTACTATTGACCCGAACAATACAGGACAAACGTATCAATGGAGCACAGGACAAGCTTCCGAGTCTATTTCTGTTGACACTGCTGGTATTTATAGCGTTACCGTTACAGATGCCAACACTTGTCAAAATGCAGACACACTGCAACTTTCTATCTATAATTTACCAGTGTTTAGTCTCCAAGCCGATACATCTATTTGTTTTGGCGACAACCTTGTTTTGGATGCAGAAAATGCTGGTGCAAGCTTTGTATGGCAAGATGGATCAACCAATCAAACATTGACCGTGAATAGTACGGGCACGTATCAGGTTACTGTGACGGATGCCAACACCTGCTCTAATGCTGATACCATGACCTTAGGTATTTACAGTTTGCCAATAGTTTCGCTAGGCGCGGATACAAGCATTTGCGCTAGCGACACACTTTTGCTCGATGCTCAAAACCCAACGGCAAGTTTTGTTTGGAATACAACCCAATCCACACAAACTATTGAGGTAAACACTGCTGGTTCGTACCAAGTTACCGTGACAGATACAAATACGTGTTCAGCAGCCGACACGTTTACGTTGTCCATTTTTGCTTTGCCAATAGTTTCGCTTGGCGCGGATACAAGTATTTGTGATGAAGACACTTTAGTGCTCGATGCTCAAAACCCAACTTCTAGTTTTGTTTGGCAAGATGCTTCTACTAGTCAAACATTGGTGGCAACCAACGCTGCTACATATGGCGTGACAGTAACGGATACAAATACCTGTTCAAACTCAGATGAACTGGTTCTGTCTATTTATAGTTTGCCGATTGTAAACCTTGGGCCTGATACCAATATTTGCTTGGGAGATAATTATACTCTCAATGCGCTGAACAATGGAGCTAGTTATGTTTGGACAGGTGGCTCAACCAACCAAACATTGATTATTGACACCGCAGGAACATATGGTGTTACCGTAACTGATGCCAACACATGTTCAGAAACAGACGCGATGGTTTTGGTCATTAATCAACTTCCTGTTTTGAGCATTAGCCCAGCTGATACTAGTATTTGCTTGGGCGAATCGGTTGTGTTACAAGCCTTCGGAGACGCATCTATCATTTGGCTCAACGGTGTTGGTTTTTTTCCAAATGGAATGACAAACAGCTTGTCACCAACAGTCACTACTACTTATACTATTGAGGGTACAGATTCGATTGGTTGTGTGAATACGTTCACTACAGACATTAATGTTTT
>CAZWXC010000357.1:0-3813 GCA_964637935.1 uncultured Flavobacteriales bacterium
AATTGCTGAAAGCAAGCCAAGCATTAAGGGGAACATCAAGCTCAACCCGAGAATAAACTTAGCTTCTCCCCTGCGTTTGGGTAAGAGAATAGCTGATTCAAATTGCAGTGTTGACACCGCAATGAGTACAGCTGTAACGGAAGTAAACGTGGCTAAAACACCGAAGTGTTCAGGATTGTAAAGTCTTGACAAAATGGGCGAGATTGCAGTAGGAATAATTTGCGCAACTGTAGCCCCAGATAATAACATGAGAAGACTCTTGAAAAAAGAGCCTTTCAACACCGTTTTTAACTTAGCTATACTCTTGTGAAGTGGCATTAGGCTTCGTAGTAACCATGATTACCGTAACCATTATTATAGCCATAACCATCCATTCCTTTCACATCATTCAAAACCAAACCAAAGCTTGAATTTTTGTTTTTCGTTACCAGTTCATGAATATTTTTCAAATGACTTTTCCTCGTTTTACCACTTCTAGTAATTATCAAGGTAATATCTGCTTTTTCTATAAGAGCAATCGTATCAGAAACTAAACCAAACGGAGCTGTATCAATCAATATGTAATCATACATGTCCCTCAATTTATTCAGGAGCTGTCCAAATTTATCTTCCTCTAATAATTCAAGGGGGTTTGGTGGAACCGGACCTGATGCAATAATGTCAATATTTTCTAATCCAGTGGGTTTAATTACCTCGGTAATATCTGCACCAGTCGCCAAATAAGAAGATAAACCAATATCGTTTTTCATTTCAAAAATCTCATGCACTCTCGGTTTACGCAAGTCACCCCCAATAATTAACACTCGATTCTTGCCAAAACTCAATGATTGAGCTAGATTTGAAACTACAAATGTCTTTCCCTCGCTAGGGAAAAAAGATGTAATTAAAAGCACCTGCTTTTGTTCAGACCGTAAATAGTTCATATTAGCTCTTAGAGATCTGAAAGATTCTGAGAGTCTGGATTTAGGAGAATTGCGAACTGCAAACCCCTCTTCTTTGTTTACACCAGAGCTAATTGCACCTAAAAAAGTAATGTCTCTATAATGTTCAAAATCCTCCTTGGTTCTTACCTTATCATCGAAAAAATTGAAGGCGACTATTACTAATAACGGCAATGAAATTCCTAATAAGATTGCAAGACCATACCACATGTGCTTTTTGGGACTTACTGGATTAGCAGAACTCACCCTTGGCGGATCAATGACTACATAGTCTGGTGTATTCGATGATCTTAATATTTGAGCCTCTGCTTTTTTCTCCATAAGTAGAAGAAATAAACTCTCACTAAGGTCATGTAGTCGATTAATGTTCATTAGTTGAATTTCAGATGACGACAAACCTTCGATGCTATTTTCTAGTATTTGCGATCTTTCATTCATGTCGCGAAGCTTTATCGAATTCGTTTCCTCCAATTGCCCAACATAACTTTTTATCGTTTGTCTCATTTGTGCTAACTCGCCATCAATTCTATTTCGTAGAATACTATTTTCTCCTACCATTGATTTTCTCTCTGTTTGAAGCTGAATAACGCGTGAAGCAAGATTATTCAGATATTCATCAACTAACCCAAAAGAGGAAGGATGAATAAGTATATCAATAGGATCAAAAGATTCAAAATATTGATCGATGTATTTATAATACTTCTGCTTAAGAATAATTTCACTTCTCAAAACGTCAAGATCCATTAATCGCTCTATAATTTTATCTCCTTCCGAGCTCAAATCAGAGATTTTATTACTGGACTTAAAATACTGAAGTTTGGATTCAATTCTTCGCAGAGAGTCTGTAATTACCTTTAGTTCTTCATCAATGAATTCAATAGAATTCGAAGAAGCTTCATTTTTTTCATCAAGATTCCGTTTTATATAGTTAGCCAGCAATTTATCGAGAAACTCTTCTTCTTTTTCGGGTATTGTTGCGTCAATTAATAATTGAATAACAGAAGCATCTTTCTCGGCTATTCTAACTATTAAATTACCCCTATACATGTTGACAACACTCTGTAAACTCGACACTGAAAACAAGAACTGATCAGTTAAATCATAGGATTCATCATACTTCTCGTTTAATGAAATCGTTATCCAATAACCATCCAACTCGAATTCTTCTCCAAAGTTCATTTCATTATTCAAGAAGAAGTTTTCTTCATCATCTAGGAGATTGAAGGTCTCATCTTGATTAATTATGATTTCAACCAGCTTCGTACTTGGATAATTACCTTCTTCAATCGGAGTTGCTTTAATAAGAAAAGGTGATTTTGCACCGTGAATTTCCAGTGTTCTTTCTAATGCGGCAGTTTTTCTATAGAGGTATACATTATAATCTAATTCTAAAATAGTTCTTTCAATAAGTGGAAACGATTTAAGTATGAGCATTTCATTACTTATATCGCCATTCATTGAATTTTGATCATTCTCAAAAAGAATGTTTGACAACTCAAAATTTGACACATTCTTTACTAAAACCGAAGCTTCGACAGAATAAATTCTAGGAGCGTACCTGATAAACAGAAATGATATCGCTAACGCGACAACTAAAGATCCGACTATGAACGGCCATGCCCTAACAGCCATCCAAAACAGTTTGATCAGATCAATTTGCTTGTCCTCACTATTATTTTCATTGACTATTTCCAATCTACTTTGTTGTGTTCGTTAGGGTTATTATCAAACTGGTAAGCGCTATTAAGGCGGTTAAACTTGAAGCAATAGCTGGAGCTCGATTATAAGCGAATGCCTTTCTCGCTAAGGGTGAAACAACTATAATATCACCAGCTCTTGGATAAAAATCTTGAGAATCTAAGAGTTCAACATCAGTAAGGTCAAAATGAAATACTTCAGGATTTTGACCGAGATTGTTTGACCTGATAACCTTTATATGTTCAACATCAGCGAACTCGTTTAAACCACCAACCGCAGCAAAAACATCTAAAACTGAATTAGATTGATCATACATGTATACTTTTCCTGGCCTTGCAACTTCTCCCATAACAGTAACGAAATGACTAATCACCAAAAACTCGACCGCAATCTGAGAAAAAGTTGCCGTTGCAAGTTCTTCAATCTTAGACTTGGCGTCAAACGCATTAAGTCCAACAAGATGAACTACTCCCAACCCCGCAATTTCAACATTTCCGTCCATATCAACTAAATACGAGTCCTTATAAGGATGATTCGATTGTGCTTGAACAGAGCGTTCCAATGGCATCACTCCAATCATATCATCACCAATAGCGATCTTAGAAATCCGTATAAACACATAATCACCAACCCGAATAGTATCCAGTTGTTTTTGATTAGTATGACTAGAAGGCTCAAACTTTTTGAATGAACGCGAAAGCTCTTTGTTTTGAAGTAATACCAATTTCTTATTCCCAACACAAGAGCTAAGAAGAAAAGCAATGAAGACCAAAAAGCAAACCTGTCCGAATAAATGCTTCATATTTCAATAGTTATTGTTGCTCCTTGTACCATGAATAAACATCTTCTAAACCTTCCTCAAATGTAATATTAGGTTCGTAGCCAAGCTTATTGGAGATTTTAGAAATGTCTGCTAAACTAAATTTCACATCTCCTCTTCGCTCTTCCTTGTAATTCACTTCTACTTTATTCCTTGAGATTCTTTCGAGTGTTCGCACCATCTCATTCAGAGATGTCTGCTCACCGCACGCAACATTAAAAACTTCATTGAGAGCATTCTCATCTTCTGTGAATAAAGCAAGTTCATTCGCTAATACCGCATTCTTAACAAATGTGAAATCGCGAGATGTTTCCCCATCACCATTTATTATTATTGGCTTTCCTTCAATAAAAG
>CAZWXC010000358.1:0-3809 GCA_964637935.1 uncultured Flavobacteriales bacterium
ATTTTCAAAATATAAAAGTTTTTAACCGAACCGTTGAAAAAGCTCAGACTTTAGCATCCGCTCTCGGTGGCGAAGGCCATTCGCTTACCCAGCTTAAAGATCATTGTGGCGAATTTGATATACTCATCACCTGCACTGGAGCCGAAGGTGCCGTGGTTGATGCAGCGCTTTATGAGCAAATGCTCAATAGAGATAACAAGAAAAAAATCATCGTTGATTTGGCTATTCCAAACGACATTGACGCCAGTGTTTTGGCACAATTCAATGTAGATTATATTTCCATTGAAGATTTAAAAGAAGAAGCAAAACGCAATCTTAAAGAGCGCGAAAAAGAAATATTTAGATGCGAAGCGCTAGTAGAACAGCGACTTGCAGAATTTGAAACAGCTTTCAAAACCCGAAAGTTAGAACTGGCCATGCACGGTGTGCCTCAAATGATGAAGGAAATAAAAACTCGAGCGGTCGAAAAAACCTTTGCCAAAGAAATAGAGGCTCTTAACCCTGAGAGTAAAGAAACCTTAGATAAAATCTTGAATTACCTCGAGAAAAAATACATTGCAATTCCCATGAAAATGGCAAAGCAAGTAATGCTCGATCAAGACCTAAAAGATCCAATCATTGAATAGAGTTGTAAAAATCGGAAGCCGCGGTAGCGACTTAGCCCTTTGGCAAGCAAATTTTTTTCAAGGCCAGCTAGACAGCATTGGCGTTGATTCAGAAATCATCATCATAAAAACCAAAGGCGATAGAATACAGCACCTGTCGTTTGATAAAATAGAAGGCAAAGGCTTTTTTACCAAAGAAATTGAAGAGCAATTGCTTAATGGCGACATTGATATTGCGATTCATTCTCACAAAGACTTAGAAACACAATCACCAGAAGGACTTACTATAGCAGGAGTTTCTTATAGAGAAAATCCCGCTGAACTTTTGCTTACGCGAAAAGAATGCGTGGATTTGAGTCTTCCACTTCAGTTTAAGGCAAATGCCATCATCGGAACTTCTTCTGCTCGCAGAAAAGCGCAAGTAACCGCTCTGCGACCAGATATCACCATAAAAGATATTCGCGGAAATGTGCCAACGCGCATCGACAAACTGCGCAGTGGCGATTTTGACGCAATATTATTAGCAGCTGCTGGTGTTAGCAGACTAAACTTAAATGTGAGCGATTTGCATGTGCAAACGCTTGATACAACACTTTTTATTCCCGCGCCAGCGCAAGGTGTTTTGGCATATCAAACACGTGACTCTGACCAAGAACTTATTGATGTGTTGCAAGAACTGCATCATCAAGACGTGAAAAACGCCATTGATATAGAACGTGGTATTTTATCTGGTTTTGGTGGCGGATGTCACATTCCGATTGGCGTGCACGCTACTCCAAACGGAGATTCATTTACGGTAAGAGCAACATTTGCGCGTGAATGGGAGCAGTTTTCGAAACGCGTTCGATTCGAAGCGAAAAACAAAATCGAAGCACTCCAAATATTTGATTCTCTCAAAGAAAAAGCACTTCCAAAAACAGTGTTTATTTCTCGTTCGCTTAAAGCAGATTCATTTATAAAACGTGGCTGCGAAGCACATGGGGTTCAGCTAACGCATCAAAGTTTGATCGAAACCAAAATCGTAAAAGCAGCATTGCCTAGCCAAGCTTTTGATTGGGTTTTCTTTGCGTCAAGCAATGCGGTAAATTTCTTTTTCGAGCAATTTGATGCTAAAGCCTTAACAGGGAAAAAGATTGGTGTTTATGGAATTGGCACCGCTAATACTTTGGGCCAATTTGTGGATCAAATTGACTTTATCGGTAGCGAAGGTGCGCCTGATGAAGTTGCGCAAGGCTTTGCTGAAACGGTTGGCGATGCTAAGGTTTTGTTTCCTTGCTCAAACATTTCTAAACAAAGCATTCAAAATGCGCTCAAGGCAGAAAATGTGTTGAACATGACTGTATATTCTACCGAAGAAACCAACGGCAACATTGGTGCACAAGAAGCTTATTGCTTCACTAGTCCAAGCAATGTGCGCTCGTTTTTTAATGGTGGAAACCAAATCGCGGCAAGCGCGAAAGTGATTGCTATTGGCACACGAACCGCAGCAGAACTTAGCAAAAACAGCATAAATGCAACGGTGGCAGAACAGCCGCACGAAGCAGAAATCTTCACTTTGCTAGCCTAACTATTTTGTAGACTTTTGCAAAAACCAACGCAGAGCTCTGTTTCTGCGTATTTTAGGCGCATACTAAACCTGTCAACTTATTTCCTATGAAATTTCGCATACTTACACTACTCGCTGTTTGTTTCAGTATTAGTGCTCAAGCTCAGCTCAACATGAATGTTAGTGCTACTGATGAACTCTGCAACGGCCAAGGTGATGGCACACTCACAATAGACAGCATTATCGGATGTTTCGCTCCCATCACTGTAGATGCTAATGGGCAAACATTCACATTTAATCATCTTGTGCACGAAGGATTTGACAGCATAGTGCATGTAGATGGAGCTGATACTACTTCAGTATTATCGATTTGGGCTGGAAACAATGGCACAAACGATGTATATGTGGTTTCGGGCTACATGGACGATACTACAACCATTGGCAGCGCTTTGCTAAACCCAACATCAAGCACAGCTAATGGAAAAGACGGCTTTATTGTTTGCTTTGATCAAAACACGAATACCCCACTGTGGTCTTTAGTCCTTGGCGATAGCGCCAGCGAGCCTTTTACTCAAGTAGCTTCTGTTACATCAGATGGCGAGTTTGTTTATGCTACAGGTTTAATAAATGGGCCAAACTCACTTGGAAATTATGCGATTGCTGGAACTGGTTACCGCTCATTTGTTGCTAAAATTAACCTCGTTTCGGGTGTTGTTGATACTGTTGTGACAGTGTCAAGTCAATTTTTCAACTATGCAACAGACCTTCAAGTGAGAAACAACAAAGTTTACTTAGTCGGTGGTTACGGTTTTGGGTCTATTACTTTGGCAGGAATCACTTATCCCAACTCAGGTGGTGAAGATCTTTATGTTCTTGCTTTAGATACTGCCCTAAGCACGCAACTTTGGGGTGCTGTAACAAGTGGTGCTGGTAATGAATTTTCTAGAAATATAGTTGCAAATAATGTTGGTGGTATTACCGACAGAATTATCGTAAATGCTCGTATTACTGGAACTTCGATTTGGGGTGCAAATACAATTGCAACAAATGGGAGTAATGATATTGCCTATGCGGTTTTAGACACTGCTGGTAACTGGCTTTGGGCTGGTGGCTTTGGATCTTCTGGTGGAATCGAAAACTCTTTTGGGTTAGATGTAAACACCGCGGGCGATAAATTCTTTGTTGGAGGAGTCTTTGGCGGCTCAGTTACTATTAATGGAAGCACCTATGCGTCCAATGGTGCTGCTGACGGGTTCATTTTAGGAATGGACACGGCAGGAAACTTGACCAACTTTTATCAATTTGGAAATACACAGCCTGAACGTGGAATCACAGCATTGAAATATGTAGACAACGACTACTTAGTTTTTGCTGGAATGATAGAAGGTGCATTAATTTACGCTGACTCAACTTATGCTACCCAAGGAAATGCTGATGCTGTAATTGGTAAGATTGGTCTTGATTCAACGGAAGTGTATGCGGTTCAATTTATTGAATCTAGCAATGCTGAAAATGCCCGATTCAACGATGTTACAATCAACAATGGAAGAATTTTGGGTGCTGGGTTCTTTTTAGATGATGCATCGTTAACACAACCAAACTTGCTTGCAAACGGCAATTTTGATGGTATGATCACTAACATGACCATCATGGCAAGA
>CAZWXC010000359.1:0-3806 GCA_964637935.1 uncultured Flavobacteriales bacterium
CTCTAACTCGGTCAAGTATCAAAAAAACATTGTAAACCGCTATAAAAACACCGATCACCCAGAAATCATCATAGTGGTGGATAAGCTGTTAACGGGTTTTGATGCGCCTAGAAATACAGTATTATACATCACTAGAAATTTGAGTGGACACACACTATTGCAGGCCATTGCGCGCGTAAATCGAATCTATCCAGACAAGGATTATGGCTATATTATTGATTACTATGGTGTGCTCGGCAATTTGGATTCAGCGTTAGAAGTGTATTCTTCGCTCGATGAATTTGATGAAGAAGACTTGGCCGGAACACTCACTGTTATTGATAAAGAAATTGAGAAATTACCTCAAGCACATTCTGAGCTTTGGGATACCTTCAAAACCATTCAGAATAAAAAAGACATAGAAGCCTATCAATTATTGCTGAAAGATGAAGCCATTAGAACCAAATTCTATAACCGCTTAACTTCTTTCGCCAGAATCTTAAAAATGGCGCTTTCTTCTATCGACTTTCATAACAACACCGAAGAGAAGAAAATTGTGGCTTACAAAAGCGATCTTAAGTTTTTTATGAATTTGCGTACCGCTGTAATGCAGCGCTATTCTGACAGCATTGATTACAAGCAGTACGAAGGCCAAATTCAGAAACTCATAGACACTCATATTCAAACAGATGGAATTAAACCCATCACCGAATTGGTCAATATTTTCGAAAAAGAAGCTTTTAAGGCTGAAGTAGAAAAGACTTTGGGCGAAGCAGCCAAGGCAGATAAAATTGCTTCGCGCACTGCAAAGCATATTTCAGAAAAAATGGATGAAGATCCTGCCTTTTACAAGAAGTTTTCTGAATTACTAAAAGACACCATTCGTGCCTATGAAGAGAAACGAATAAGCGAACTCGAGTTTCTAAATAAAGTCAACGAGATCATGGAGCAAGTGCTTGCGCGCACAGATTCGGACATTCCAGTTGCATTAGAAAACAAAGATGTGGCTAGGGCATTTTATGGCGTTAGTTTAGAAGGATTAGAAAAGAAGGTAGACGATGTAGAAGTGCTTCAAATTATAGCTACTGAATTAGCATTGAGAGTAGATGATATTATTCTCGATAAGCTAGTCGTAGATTGGCAAAGCAAAGTAGATATTGTAAAAAGATTGATGCTTGAAATAGGAGATTATATCATTGACGAAGTGCGTGATAAATACGCTTTAAAAATGACCTTCGAAGAAATTGATGTGCTAGCTCAACGTATGGTAGAAATCGCGAAAATCCGTTACAAGAAATGACCGATTGCATTCAATTTGGATCAATGGAGATCAATTATTCTGTGTTGCGCTCAGACCGAAAAACACTTGGTATTACGGTGACACCAGATCTTGAAGTAATGGTGAATGCACCTGAAGGTGCTTCAAACGAAAAAATAAAAGAGAAAGTAAAAAAGCGAGCATCTTGGATCCTGAAACAGCATGATTTTTTCCTGAGTTTTCATCCAAGACTTTTACCGAAAAAATATATAAGTGGCGAAAGCCATCTCTACCTAGGGAGACAGTACTTGCTCAAAGTAATTGTAGGTTCAAAGGAAGAAGTAAGGTACAAAGGCCGATACATAGAAGTAACTGCTAAATCAAAAGAAAGGGCAAAACCATTGCTTGAAGCTTGGTATCGAGAGCGCTCGAAGTTGAAGTTTGCTGAGATTGCCGAACCAGTGATCAATCGTTTTGCACGCCATGGTGTAGAACCATCTTCCATTCAAATCCAAGAAATGAAATTGCGCTGGGGCAGTTGCACGCCAAAAGGTAAAATCATTCTCAATCCAGAGCTTATAAAAGCACCCAAACCATGCATCGAATATGTAATCACGCACGAATTGTGTCATTTAATTCACCATGATCATTCACAAAAGTTTTTTGACCTTCAATCCAAAGAAATGCCCGATTGGGAAAAGTGGAAAAAAAAGTTGGAAATACTCTTAGCTTGAAACACTTGGTTAACCCTTGTCGCAAATTCATGCAACATTTGCGACAAGAAATGCTTAAAACAACCTGTTAAGCTGCTTGTGCACATTGTGTTGTGATATGCTTTTTCCGAGATGGTGCTCGGAGATTTTGGCTACAGTGTCATGAGCTTTCAAATGACTATATTATCATGAACCCAAAAAAAACTTCGAAAACCTTCCCATTTACCAAAAAGGCATGGAGATAGATGAACTGGTGAGGCGCATTTTAGAGTTGGTGCCAGAGGATAGCGACATCTTGGGAAATGTGCTAGAATGGATGCAAGAAGATGCATCAAACTTGTGCATAAAGGTAGCAGGAGCTGAAGGTGCAGATTTGTATGACATACGCATGGAAAACGCGGCCATCATCCGAAAATCGGCCAGAGAGCTCATAGTGCTGCGTCATTCATTTAGCATGCATGGTTTTGAGCACATGCAGTATTTCGATATACTGCTCGATTTGGTAGAAGAATACCGCTTGCTGTTTATTGATTGGGTAGCCAGTTTTGACCAATGGAACTACGCTATAGACCGTTGGGGTTTATTCAACCCACCAGGCGTTGGCCCGCATGACAAAGACCCAGATGATGATTTGCCATTTAATCCAGATGGTTTTTTTGGGGAGGAAGAGTGAAAATGAATTTCACCAAGTGTGGCTTCGGCTCCGCTCAGCCACCGATGCGGCTCGTACACTGAGCTTGTCGAAGTGCAGCCACCGAAACGGCTCGGGCACTGAGCTTGCCGAAGTGCAGTGACCGTGACGTGCATCCGAACCCTGAGAGGAGTCGAAGGGTGGTTATTGAAGACGATTCCTCACGTGTGGCTTCGGCTCCGCTCAGCCACCGATGCGGCTCGTAAACTGAGCTTGCCGAAGTGCAGCCATCTTTTTACAATTAAATTAAAATCGCACACCCAACCTCAATGAAAACGTGTTTACCACACCAAAATCATATTCAGCGGCAGCTGATAAGAACTTATAGTTGGCACGAACCCCTGCCACGGCCTTGGGTGTTAAGATGTGCTCGACTTTCAAGTTTACTTTGTCGGTAGTTTCTTTTGCCGAATTTAGGCTAATGTTTGCACCAACGTAAGGTTCGAAGTATTTCCATTTTTTAGAAAAAAGTAAGTCCAATCCAGTGCTGTTTACATTAATTTCTTTTGGGCCGTAAATCATAGAATGACTCAAGCGCGCAGCGCCATATAATTTTTTGTTTTCGCTGATTTCTTTGCCATATTTCATCGCAAATCCCATCAAACCATAGTTTGCCCCAAAGTCTTTGGTAATGTATATTTCACCATCTATGTGCTCTGTTATTCCAAGTGCGAATCGCAAATTCGGGATTTGGATTTGATCACCTAAAAAATGCGGGCGTTCATTTATGTCAGTTTTAGGATGCGCAAAGGTGTTGTTCCAAGCACCAGAAGTTTGGTCAATTGGTGTGCGGGTCATAGTCAGTGAAATATCGAAATTCCATTTCCCTAGAGTAGAAGCTCCGTTCAACGGGTTGAAGTAAACAATGTTTCCAGCTTCTTTCGTAAAACGGTGAAGTTCACTTTGTGTAAGTGATGAATGAACGAAAAATGAACAGCTTGTGTAAGTTTCACCATTTTCGAAGGTGTGGATTTCCACATCAGGATCATGTTCATCGCCATGCGCGAGGGCTGAAAAGGAGCTAAGTATTATCGCAAATAGGGCAGAGGCAAAAGGTAGATTTTTCATATTGATTTAATTGTTTTGACTCTATGACAATTGAGTTTCAGTTTACCCCCATGCACGGTATTATTTTTTTGAAAAGAAATTTATCAAGTGTCAATTC
>CAZWXC010000360.1:0-3797 GCA_964637935.1 uncultured Flavobacteriales bacterium
AAAACCAGGAACCAAGAGAAAACCGTGATCAAAAGAGTGATTCAGGAAATAACGAGGACAGCGGTGAAGAAAGAAGAGATAATAATCGTAACAGACCAAAACCTAAGCAAGCTGAATACACTTATGATTTTGATGAAATCGTAAAAGCGGAAGGCTGTTTAGAGATCATGAACGATGGTTATGGTTTTATGCGAAGTGCAGACTACAACTACCTTTCATCTCCTGACGATGTGTACGTTTCTCAATCACAAATCAAACTTTTTGGTTTAAAAACAGGCGATACCATTCGTGGTTCTATTCGTCCACCAAAAGAAGGCGAGAAATACTATCCACTGATTCGCATTGACAAAATCAATGGTTTGAATGTTGCTCAAGTGCGCGATCGTGTTCCTTTTGACTATTTGAAGCCTCTTTTTCCACAAGAAAAATTCACATTAACAGGGCATAGAAATCAAACTATGTCGTCAAGAATAATTGACCTTTTTGCCCCAATTGGTAAAGGTCAGCGTGGATTGATTGTGGCTCAGCCTAAAACAGGTAAAACCGAGATTTTAAAGGAAATTGCAAACGCAATTGCAGAAAATCACCCAGAGGTTTATCTGATGATTTTGTTGATTGACGAGCGTCCTGAAGAGGTTACTGATATGGAGCGCAGCGTAAAAGCTGAAGTAATTGCTTCCACATTTGATGAGCCGGCTGAACGTCACGTAAAAGTGTCGAACATCGTGTTAGAAAAAGCCAAGCGATTGGTTGAATGTGGCCATGATGTGGTTATTCTACTCGACTCTATTACACGTTTGGCTAGAGCTTATAACACTACTGCACCCGCTTCGGGCAAGGTGCTTACAGGTGGTGTTGATGCGAATGCATTGCACAAGCCAAAGCGTTTCTTCGGAGCTGCTAGAAACATCGAAAATGGAGGTTCTTTAACCATTATCGCTACTGCACTTACTGAAACCGGTTCTAAAATGGATGAAGTAATCTTCGAAGAATTTAAAGGAACAGGTAACATGGAGCTTCAATTAGACAGAAAGTTGAGCAACAGAAGAGTGTTCCCAGCCATCGACTTGGTATCGTCAAGTACAAGAAGAGACGATATGTTGGTAGACAAAGACGTGTTACAACGTATTTGGATTTTGAGAAAACACCTTACCGATATGAATACAGTAGAGGCAATGGAATTCTTAAAACAACAAATGCAAAACACACGCAGCAACGAAGAATTCTTGATTTCAATGAATGGATAATTCCATCCAAGAATGTTGAAGAGTTTGTTTTAAGTATAAATGATGGAGTGGCCATATCACGTTTACCGAGATATGGCCACTTTTGCTTTTTGATCGAATGAAAAATCCAATCGTAAATTTCGCTTTCACAGCTGCACTTGCCAGCATTGTTCTAAAAATGCTCTACTACATCCAATTCTATCCAAACGATGAATTTGACATGTATGTGCGCTTTGCGTATTTGTTATTTTTTCTGTTGGCTCTTTTTCTTGGAATGAGAACTTGGAAAAACCAAAACGATCCATCTGATTTTACCGAAGACATGAAAGCGGGAATGAAGATTGCTTCTATTTATGCCTTGATAGTTTCGGCATTTACTTATGCTTATTACAAATTCATCAATCCGAACTACTTCGAATATAAAATCTCAGAAAACCTGAGGCTTGCCAGCGAAAGTGGCGAAGATGTTGACCTGGACAAAATAAAAGAAACGGTATCATTCATTTTTGACGCCTTCTTCCACTCTACCATTACCCTTTTTGGATTGATTTTTATTGGATTGTTTTACACGATAGTAATTGTGGCAATACTCCGCTACAAACCTGAAATTTATCGCGATTAAGCCTGAAGCAAGTTTTTACCAAACTCGTCTATATTAATTCCACCAAAATTTCCCGAACTCATCATCAGCAAGTTTTTGTTCTGAAGATCTAGTTGGCCCAAAAACAAAGTCAGTTCATCTGTATTGGTAAATACTTTCAGATCATCGCGACCAAAACTTTGTTTCACTTCATCCACAGAAATTGGCTCTAATTTTTTGTGTGCAATGGTTTCTTCTTTGTAAAAAACAATGGGCAAATCTGCTTGATGCATGGTGCCATTATATTCAGCCAAAAACTCTTTGGTCAAGCTACTAAATGTGTGCAATTCCATGCATGCCACTAGCAATCGCTCAGGCCATTGCATTTTTACAGCATCTGTAGTAGCCTGTAGTTTTGATGGTGAATGCGCAAAGTCTTTATACACAACCGTACTTTCATTTCGGGCTATTTCTTCTAATCGTCTTGCTGCGCCCGTAAAGTTGGTGATCGACTCCATAAACTGTGCTGTGCTCACTCCTATTTGCTCACAAATTAGCCTTGCGCCATTCATGTTTTGCAAGTTGTGTTCACCAAAAATTGCCAGCTTATATTCCACACCGTTGATCTCAGCAGTGGTTACACCATTTTCAATCTTGTATCTTGGGGTAGCATACGCAACTTGATTTAATTCAGACTGCGCACTGGCTGCGAGTTCGTTTAAATGCTCATCAGCTTGGCAATAAACCAGCGTTCCATCTTCTAATTGATCAATGAAAATTTTGAATTGTTCCAAGTAGTTTTCCCAAGTAGGAAAAACATTAATGTGATCCCAAGCAATACCAGAAATCAATGCTATTTTCGGCTTGTATAAGTGAAATTTAGGTCTTCTGTCAATTGGTGAGCTCAAATACTCATCACCTTCAAGTACAATTATTGGGGCATCAGAAAGACGAACCATGGTATCGAAACCCTGAATTTGAGCACCAACCAAGTAATCAAAATCTTTACCTACGGATTTTAAAACATGCAAAATCATTGAGGTAATGGTTGTTTTACCATGACTTCCTGCAATAACTACGCGTGTTTTTTCAGTGGATTGCCCGAAAATAAATTCTGGGTACGAGTATACTTTCAAACCTAATTCTTGGGCGCGCAATAATTCAGGATTATCAGGCCTGGCATGCATTCCAAGAATAATTGCATCTAAATTATTTGAAATAGTTTCAGGAAACCAGCCCATCAATTCTGGCAACAAACCATGACTTGCCAACTTGCTTCTACTCGGATCAAATATTTGATCGTCAGAGCCTGAAACTTGATGTCCATTGATTTTAAGTGCAATGGCTAGGTTATGCATGGCCGCGCCACCAATAGCAATGAAATGTATTCTCATATTTTTTTCACTTTAAGCAAGCTTTGCGAAGGTAAACTCGTCTTAAGTCCAAAATCAATAACTGCTACACTGATTTAAACATTCACACATGAAAAACGATTTACTAGCCCGTTTAAAAAAATACGCACTTAGTGCTGCAGCTTTTACTGCTGCTGGCGGAGCTGCAAATGCTCAAATTCAATACACTGATATTATTCCAGACGACACTGTAACAGGTGGCGGAGCATCTTATGCACTCGATTTAAATAATGATGGAACAGTTGATTTCAATTTTTTTATTGTCAATACCACTTATGCTTACACTTATTCCTCAGGTAGTTACGGTTATATAGTTCAAGGTATTGGAATCAATACACTGTCAAATTCAAATAATGGTATGTTATCCAACAGCAACGGTGTTTCAGCCATGAGTAGCGGATCAGCCATTAATGGAGCAGGGTATTTTACCTCAAGCGGTGCATTAGCTGCAAATGTCGTTTCATTCTACAACTATACTGGTTCTTATGGTACCATTTATTCGTATACAAACACGAACATCTTGGGCAATTGGCAAGGTGCTACGGACAAATATTTGGGGCTCAAAGTTCAGGTGGGTTC
>CAZWXC010000361.1:0-3794 GCA_964637935.1 uncultured Flavobacteriales bacterium
CTTTGGCCTATCAAACAGAAATACGGCAAGAAGCTTTCTTGGGCAGATTTAATGGTACTTACCGGAAATGTAGCGCTAGAAGAAATGGGTTTTAAAACCTTTGGTTTTGCTGGAGGTAGAGAAGATGTTTGGGAGCCTGCAAAAGATGTGTATTGGGGTTCGGAAAAGAAATGGCTAGAAGACAATCGCTATTCTGGAGATCGTGAATTGGAAAATCCGCTTGCTGCAGTTCAAATGGGCTTAATTTACGTGAATCCTGAAGGACCGAATGGTAATCCTGATCCTTTGTTGGCTGCAAAAGATATTCGTGCCACGTTTGGCCGAATGGGTATGAATGATGAAGAAACAGTAGCCTTGATAGCTGGTGGTCACACATTAGGAAAAGCACACGGTGCTGGGCCAGCAACCAACGTAGGCGCAGAGCCAGAAGCAGCTCCAATAGAAGAGCAAGGATTTGGTTGGAAAAGTTCTTACAAATCTGGAAAAGGCGAAGACGCTATTACTTCTGGCCTAGAAGTAATTTGGACAGCTACGCCAACACAATGGAGTCACATGTATTTCATGAGCTTGTTTGAGCACGAGTGGAATTAACAACGAGTCCTGCTGGTGGAAAACAATGGGTTGCTAAAGATCCAAAGATGATGGTACCAGATGCTTTTGACAAAGAAAAAACACATAAACCAACCATGTTTACTACCGACCTTTCTTTGAGATTTGATCCAGTTTATGAGAAAATTTCTAGAAATTTCTACGAAAACCCAGCGTTGTTTGACGAAGCTTTTGCTCGCGCTTGGTTTAAGTTAACGCACCGCGACATGGGGCCAAAAACCACTTATTTAGGTCCAGAAGCGCCAACGGAAGATTTGATTTGGCAAGACCCAATTCCAGCGGTGAATCATGAATTGATCAACGAAGCTGATATCAAAACATTGAAGGCTACAATTCTAAATTCTGGTTTGAGTATTTCGGAATTGGTATCAACTGCTTGGGCTTCGGCTTCTACTTATCGCGGATCTGACAGAAGAGGTGGTGCTAATGGCGCTAGAATAAGACTTGCTCCGCAAAAAAATTGGGCAGTAAATAATCCAGCTCAATTAACGAAAGTGCTTGCTGAGTATGAAAAGATTCAGACTGAATTCAATTCGAAATCTGGCAAAAAGCAAGTTTCAATGGCCGATTTAATTGTATTGGGAGGTGATGCGGCCGTAGAGAAAGCCTCAGCAAACGCGGGCGTTTCAGTAACTATTCCTTTTGTTCCAGGCAGAATGGATGCTACTCAAGATCAAACAGATGTTGCTTCTTTTGAATTGCTTGAGCCGATGGCCGATGGTTTCAGAAATTATTTGAAAACACAATACACGCTTTCTACCGAAGAATTGTTGATTGATAAAGCACAATTGCTAACGCTTACAGCACCAGAAATGACAGTGCTTGTTGGCGGTATGCGAGCGTTGAATACCAATTTTGATGGTTCGGATGAAGGTATTTTCACTACGGAAAAAGACATGTTGACCAACGACTTTTTCGTGAATTTACTTGACATGAGCACCGAGTGGAGCGCTGTGGATGAAAGCAAGGAGCTCTTTATCGGAAAAGATCGTGCAACAGGCGCTGAAAAGTATCGCGCTACTCGAGTTGATTTGATTTTTGGTTCAAACTCAGAACTAAGAGCATTGGCAGAAGTTTATGCAAGCAACGACTCGAAAGAGAAGTTTGTGCGCGACTTTGTGGCGGCTTGGGACAAAGTGATGAAGCTTGACCGTTTTGATTTGAAATTTCCAAAAAGCTAAAGCTTGCATACAGACTGAGTTTTAAACATTAAAAAAGGCCGACTAGAAATTGATTTTTAGTCGGCCTTTTTGTTTCAAAGAATGGTTCAACATCCCTTTTCTGTATTCGCTTCATTTCGCTTTATTTTTTCGAATCTTCGCGGTTCTTAATCAAATGGAATGCTGGTATATCCAAACGTAAAAATCAATCTTGGGCTCTTTATTACTGGCAAGCGACCAGATGGCTACCACAACATCGAAAGCGTATTTTATCCTATTCCTTGGACCGAAAGCTTGGAAGTGATTCAAGACACTGGAAAGTCTGCAGAAGATTACGCAGCATTGTCCTTTGCCGAAAAAGAAAACGTTCGATTTTTTAGTTACAATAACCCAATTCCGGGCACCGCTGAGAGCAATTTATGCATCAAGGTGTTTGAACTGATCGAAGCTTGGTTTAATCTTCCTAAAACAGAAATTCACTTGCTAAAATCGCTGCCTATTGGCGCTGGACTTGGCGGAGGTAGCGCAGATGCCGCTTTTACCTTGCGTGCGCTCAAAGACTATTATCACCTTACTATTTCAGATTTCGAAGCCAAAGAATTGTTGGCTAAAGTGGGAAGCGATTGCCCATTTTTTTGGAACAATAAACCAGCGTTTGTTTTTGGGCGTGGCGAGCAAATGCGCGCACTTGAGCTTGACTTAAGCAACTACCATTTTGTGTTGGTCAACCCAAATATTCATGTTTCTACCAAAGAAGCTTATGCGGGAGTATCACCTAAAAATCCACCGATAGACCTTGCAATGCTTGAATGGCTTGATGTTTCAGATTGGAAAGATTTGGTGAAAAATGATTTTGAAGACAGCCTTTTTCCAAGCTATCCTGAAATAGCAGCCATCAAATCAAAACTATACGAACTCGGAGCAACTTATGCTTCAATGACAGGCAGTGGCAGCACGGTTTATGGCATGTTTTCTTCGGCTATCGAGTTACCAAAAGAGTGGGAGCAGTATCAGGTTTGGAAAAGCTTTTAGTTAGACTTGAGATGTCAGACTCTAGGCTTTAGATGTTAGACTTTAGATATTGGTTTTTTTAAGGAATAACTTGTCAAGATCAAGAACATCCTTAAGTTTCGGGATCAACCTCAATGAGAACTTCAAATTCAAGTGCAAGTGCAAGTTCAATCTCAAGATCAATTAAAACTTCAATCTCAAAATCAAAACGTCTTTGTCACATTGAGTGGCCATTGCAAAAGGCTGTATCGAGATGGACATTGGAAAGTTCAATAACAAGAGCAAGTTCATCTCAAATTATCAACCTCAATGAGAACTTCAAATTCAAGAACAAGAACAATATCAAGAACAAGTTCATCTCGAAACTTCAGCACTAAAAACTATCCACTACCCACTACCTACTCCAAAACAGTTCATCTACAAATCGGCCGTCATCATAACAATATTTGGCAAATTGGTAGAAAAACCAAATAGATGAAGCAATACAGCTAAAGAAGCCAACGTTGGGTTTGTTAATCGATTGAAAATCAGTTGAACCTTACTAACCTAAAACGCCTTCTTATGCAACGCTTCATTTCCTTTTTCGCCCTTTCGGCTTTGATGATCAAAGGATCAATTTCGTTAGCAAATACCAATGTTGCCATTATCGAATTTCGCGAAGGCAGCACGATTGTCGATTACTATGTTGCGCAGCAGCTCGATCGTGTTTATGAAACGCTTCCTATCGAGAGCAGCATTGAACTTGAATTGGTGCCGCAGCGCGAGATAAATCTTTACTACCAAAAAAGTGTGATGCTTTCGAAAGAACGCAGCTTAAGCGTGGCCAATTATTTTATCAAAAGAGGTTTGGATGCATCACGCATAAGTTTTAACAGCTACCGAAAGGGGCTTTATGTTGAGACCGTTTCTTACAATGATTTTCAGGAATTGAACAGCGCACTGATTTTCCGACCAAAAATTACTCGCTCAAAAACGGCTCCGCTTCGTTTCACACATTCTGATGCTAATCCGTTC
>CAZWXC010000362.1:0-3791 GCA_964637935.1 uncultured Flavobacteriales bacterium
ACCGAATGCATAGGTGTTTTCGTCACCATTATTGAGCTTCCCTTTTTGAAACATGCGCTGGATAATAGGGTCATTACTCATTTTTGGATGGTGCAAAAAAGTCACCCATTTAATAAAATCATCCATAGTGGTTTGAAGTGAAGAGGAACCAAATGCTGATGTGCTATTTGTGTTTATTCGAATATTGTTGTCAATGAATATATATCCGGTTGCCCTGTTCGGAATAAGCTCATTGTAATTATCTTGAAAATAGGTGTTTGTCATTTCAAGCGGCTGAAAAATGTTTGCATTGGTCCATTCACGAAAAGTATTTCCAGTAACCCGTTGCACTATTTCTGCAAGCACTAGATAACCAGAATTGGAATAGCTGTATTCAGAACCAGGAACGAAGTTTAGTTCCTTTTGATGATAAAGCATTTCCATAATTTGCTCAAAGGTCACAACATCATCCATCTTAAAACCCTGAAGAAAAATGGTTGTTGCCCAGTCGCGCAACCCACTGGTGTGGTGGATGAGGTGATCTATGGTGATGGTATGCTCAAATTCAGGTAATTCTGGGATATAAGTTCTTATGTCATCACTGAGCGAAATTTTTCCCTGTTCTATTAGTGTTGATATTGCAAATCCAGTAAATTGCTTCGAGAGTGACGCAACATCAAAAACAGTAGTAGAAGAAATAGGAATATTATGTTCAAGATTGGCCATGCCGAAGTTATTTCTATGGACTACAGCACCATTTTTAATGATCGCAATTGCACAACCTGGTGATTCATTGTTGTTCCACGCGGCAAACAATTCGTCCACATGTTCGGTCGGTGAGATAGCTTTTGGCTTAGTAAGTTGAATTTTTAATTCATAATCTCCGGCTGGTTCGTTCTTTTCAACATGCGAAACTTCGATCATGTAGTTACCCTTTTCGCCAGATGTGATGGAAAATAGCTCCAATCCATACTTTCCATTTGGGCTATCAAACTCTTCTATTTTTTCACCTTTTGGATCATAGGTGGTGACCAATAAATCTGCACCTTTTTGTAAGAGTCTAAAAAACACAAATTGATCTTTTTCAAGACTCACTGTGTATTGATGCTTTTCGCTTGGTCCAATGTTGAATGAAACTGTTCGGTCTTTGGTCAATTCACCTATCAACTTCTGTGCGCGCATTTCGCTTATATAGAAAAGGCCGCAAACAATTACAAACAGGCTAACTTTCAACTTGTACATAGGAGGTAAATTAGATTGTACAATTTGCGTATTCAGATTGAATCAGCTATTGCCATTTTCGTTTGTTGGCAATTTTTAACCGATACGTAAAGTTCAAAATTGATTATAAAAATCAAGAAGGTTTGCTCCTAATATTGATAAAAACACCAATACGACTATCGTGTTTAATATAAACCCTACTATCTTCTTCGAAGTATTCGGTTCCTTAACACTACTAAGGGCAATAAAAAATCCGACAATACCCATGACTAAGCCAGTAAACATGAGCAGCATAGCAAAAATATTTACTTGTGGAATTCCTATGAAATTAAAAATGAAAATCAGCATGAAACCAACTCCAACCGCACTAAAGCTGGCAATCCCAAACTTGAACGACCTATTTGATTTCATAACTTAAAACTTCACTGTGAAATACAGTTTCCTTCCTTTCCTTTTTTACCGCTAGCGCTTAGCTGTCAATAGTTTGATCTAAAAATTCAAATCGGCTATTTTGAAAGTTCATTGAGTCTTTCCCTTACTTTCTTGCTCAACTTATCGTATCCTTTTTCATTGATCTTATCAAGCAGTTTATCCAATTCTGTTTGCTTGGTTGCTTTGGCTGTATTGTACTTATCTTCAAAAGTGTATGCCGTTTTTGATTTTGAAAAAGGATTTTGAATAATCAATAAATGGGGCATTTTAATGATTAAGATTAAGAAAGTGAGAGATGGTATCAGAATTAATAGTATAGTGGGATAATTCGTATTTAATATTACTGGTTTTAAGGCACATGCAACGAGTAAACCTACTATTCCACCATCTAGGTGTGCTTCATGACCTATATTATCTCTTTGAGCTTTGATGCCATAGATGGTATACAAAATATAGCCAATACCAAAAATCCATGCAGGGATGGATATTGGCAACAAAATGAATCCAATTATCATTCCTGGAAACAAACCAATGGATGCGAATACCAATCCACAAACTGCACCTGAAGCGCCAATAGCAGAATAATCATAATGGTTTCTATGAATGTATAATGCCAATAAATTACCGCCCAATAAACTGCTAAAATACAAGGCGAAAAATGCAGGAATTCCAATGTATGATTCTAACCCTTCACTGAAAAAATAAAGGGTCATCATGTTAAAGATGAAGTGCATCCAATCCACATGCAAAAAACCAGAAGTAAAAAGTCTTTTGTAGTCTTTATCAACCAAAATTCGGTCGGTCTTGAATGAATATTTATTCAGATAAGTATAATCTTTTAGTCCTTTATAAGTTACCAATCCATTGATTATGATAATAATTAAGGTCAATATTCCAATCTCTTCCATTGGTTCTATACAAATTAGGCTACTGTAATTTAATTAATAACGCTAAAAGAAAAATGCGTTGGTAACTGCATAACTTCATACAGCAAATCTACAAAATGTGGTTACCACACTGTCGAGATGATTTTAGCTGGATAATTCTTCTACCACCTTTTTTGCGGATCGGGCTGCTGTATGCACCGAAACCCAATCTTCGCCATCCGTGAATTCTCCACCTGAAAAGTAAATCTTATTCGAAACCTGTTTCCCAAGTATGCTCACTGTTTGGTAATCGGCATATTCGCTTAAATACCCAGATTTTATAAACGGTTCGTTCTCCCAATTTTGAGTGATATGTTTGATATAATTGGCTGTTGCTTTATTAGAATACATCCCATCCAACTCACTTAAAACAAAGCTTTTCAATGCTTCATCAGAAAGTGAAGTATAATCAAGCGCGGGTTTTCCAACTACAAAAAGCCCAAGAATATGCTTCGATGTATTTTGACCAAATGAAGCGTTGTAATAAATTTTTTCACCATCGCTTTTTGGTTCAATTTGAAACTCAAATTCGTCCTCATAAAACTTTGTGGAAAATTCAAAAAACGCTTTGAATCCTTCCCAAATTACCGATTTACTAATTGCGTCAAGTTTGTCTTGTGGAAGGTTTGGAATAAAACTAATGTCTCCATCTTTTATAACTTTAAGCGGAACGCACACAATCACCTTGTCTGCATTGTACATTTCCAGTGGTGTTTTCACAATAATCTGATCATTTGAATAATCAATGGATTCAACCATTTGATTGTATCTTATTTTATCAGAAATAGATGGAACTATGTATTCTTCAAAAAAATTATACCAAGAATAATTTACAAACTTTCGATCTGGTGCGTCTTTCACCGTTTCCACTTCTACATTTATCGAAGAGTCATTGACAATTTCAGAGAAAATATTTTGACCCGTTTCGAGCCATTCTGCGCCAAGCGGAATGGGAAAATCGGCAAAGCTTTCGTTTACCTTCATTCTACCACCATACTTGTTCGAAGCTTCTAAAATTTCAAACTCAACGCCTTGTTGTTGAAGTAAATACCCTGCCGTTAAGCCACCTGCTCCTGCTCCAATAATCAAGACCTTTCCGTCATATGGTTTTGAGTCATCATCCTTCATACATGAGATGAATGATGTTTGAATGGGAAGACCAATTCCCAATATTCCACAGATTTTTATGAACTCTTTTCTGGTCATTTATTATTGTAAACGTCTAATTTATTA
>CAZWXC010000363.1:0-3235 GCA_964637935.1 uncultured Flavobacteriales bacterium
GCGCCAATTGCTTTGCTAAATCATACATTTTTTGAGGACTTAGATTGCGATCTAAACTCATCTGCAACACTGGAATATTCGCTTCTGGAAACATAGGCAAAAGCACACTCCAAGTACCGTGATCGAGTCCCCATTTATCGGTCAAGTGAATCTTTGGTTCGGTTACCAAAGTTTGAATGGTTTTTGCCAGTTCGGGTGAACCTGGAGATGGATATTGAGCGTTAAAAAGTGCTTGCGGAAAACCGCCAAAATCATGAATCGTTTTGGGCTTTTGTTCACCAGTTACAAAAGTGCCTTTGCTCTCCCAATGTGCCGAAATACAAAGGATGTAACTTGGTTTCAACTCTTTTCCGATACTATTCCAAGTGCGCGAAAATTCATTGTCTTCAATGGCGTTCATCGGATTACCATGACCGACAAAAAGCACGGGCATTTTTTCAGTAATAGGAAGGTTTAATGCAAGATTTTCGAGATCGACTAAGGTCATATTGGTGAGGCTAAGTGCGCCTAAAGCGCCAAGTGATTGTATGAATTTACTTCGTTTCATAGCATCACAAAGCTACAACATTGTGCAGTTCTATGTATCAACACATAAATAGCTTGTTATTCCTTTTCGAGAATAACTTCTATGGGTTCAAATCCTTTTACAAACGCTCTTCTGTTAACGTCTAAATTCCAGTTGCTGGCACCTGTGCAAAGCGGATAATATGGCATGCCATTAAAATTAAATTCTTTGGTTTTGAATTTTCCACCGTTTATGTTTCCGTCTATGTCTTCAACTACTATTTTAACAGCAGCATATGCTTCATGATTTGGGTAAAAAATGTAGTTGTCATGTGCGAACCAAAATTCTGTTTGTCTAGAATTTACTGGATTAAATAGATCTGTTTGTACTTGATTTTTCCTAGTCGATGGGTTTTGATAAAGAAAAAAGGTGTCCATTTTATACTCCCTCGTTTTCAGATCAAAAAAGTGAGAAAGCACTGGTTTATCCAATGAATCTAGCAATTAAACTTTCAAACCAGAAATGGGCTCAAGATCGCTTACATCATGAATTTAAAACACCTGTATTGAGCTATTGCAATATCCGCAATGCTGAGCAATCATCCTGTTCGAAAACAGCAGCGCAAAACCAATAAGAATAGGGCTTAATCTGGCTTGTTTCATTTTAAATCAACTAACCCATTAAGCAAATCTTCGCATTGCATTTGGTACTCATTCAGCAGATTTTGAGATGTATAGGTGATGTATTGCACCGTGCCGCCTTCGTATGAATAATAATAACCGTAATAAGAAAATTTGATGCCTTGTGTAGTTCCATTCATTTGCATGAAAAGTACTCTGAGATCGTTTACCATTCGGTATTCGAGTTGTACAATTTTCAAATCAGGAGCAACGGCCTTACCGTTTTCGTAAGCAATGTCTTTTAGGTTTTCAAGCGGAATTTCAACCTTTTCGGTCAGAATCATTGCATACAAGTCTTCGCCTTTCAGCTGCATTTGGTATTCTGTGTCTTCTGTATCAGCTGATTTTTTGAAAGTCCAAACTTTTGGATCGAGCCAAAAACCAAGGTCAACATTAGAGCTCTTCAGTAAAAAGCTACCATTTTCGGGCTTTATAAATTTCTTTTTGTTGGTTTCGATGTACACATCATCTTTGGCTACTTCGCCCTCATATTCCCAAGATCCGTTTGAAAATAGCACCACTTGGTTACCATTTTCTGTTACTGCGCGCAGTTGACTAAATCCATTGATTGAAAGGCAACATGCCAAGACGAAGAGTGATAGTGTTTTCATATTTCAATAATCGAAAATTTATTTGAAAATGGATTACTACTTCGGCTCTTTGTTTTCAATTTTCAAAATCACATTGCCTTGTTTTTCACCACTGCGAACATATTTGAACGCTTCGTGAATTTGGTCTAAGGTGAAGTGACGATCGATCATGGGTTTGAATTTGTTTTCACTGAGCAATTGGCTCATGGTTTTAATGCTCAATTTCAAATCTTTTGGGAGAGGAAAAATCACTTTTTTCTTGCTAAAGGTTGGCGTAAGGATGGCTAGCCAAATGTTTTGCCAATTGGGGCCAAGTTCTGATGAAATATAGATTCCATTTGGTTTAAGTAGATGCTTGATTTTGAAAAAAGTACTCTTTCCTACAGCATCAAAAATGAAATCATATTGGTCCTTATCTCTTGTGAAATCATCTTTTAAATAGTCATAAACTATATCTGCGCCCATAGCCTTGATTCGCGCTATGTTGGGTGTATTGCCCACTGCAGTAACGTAGATATTTTGTGCTTTCAGTTGCTGAATGGCTGCAGAGCCGATTGCACCTGTGGCGCCATTTACAAGCACTTTAGAGCTGCGAGTAATAGGCACTTTATTCATCATGTTGAGCGCATAATGTGCGCCTTCAAGACTCGCCACTGCATTTTCAAAGGAAACATTTTCTGGAATGTGTGCAATCGCTTCATTCTGATCTATAAGGACATATTCTGCATGGCTGCAAAGCCCTTGGTCATTAAACCCAAAAACGCGATCACCAATTTTAAAGTCATATACGGCAGAGCCTGTTTCAACTACTTCACCTGCAAAATCGCTACCCGTAATTCTCATTTTTGGTTTTGGAAAACCTGAAAAAAAACGCACTATATATGGCTTACCACTTAAAAAACCGCAATCGGTGCGGTTTACAGTGGCACAATGAACTTTTATTAACAGTTGATTTTCAGATGGTGACGGACGCTCTATTTGGCGCACTACAATTACTTCTTCGGTTCCGTAGGTGGTTTTGGTTGCTGCTAGCATGGTGCGATGATAGCACATACAGATGCATTAGGTTGTGTGCTTTTTTTTAGCGGTTATTTATAGGGATAAGAATTGTTTTAGATGTGTTGTTAGTTTGATTTGGTAAAGGAGCAGCGAAACAATGGAATTATATCGCTCCTCTGGAGCTCGAATTTGTCGGGATTTTTGAGTTGCTATGATTATGGCGCCACGCTGTGGCTTTTTGAAAATGTTAGTCCAACATTCATATTCTGGTGTTTATTGCAGCTCATGCTGAATTGAGCTCCGTAGGAGCAACATCTTCATAGCACAATTTTAAAGAATTGAATAACAGATCCGTAGGAGCGAAACAATGGAATTATATCGCTCCTCTGGAGCTCATTTTTGTGATGATTTTTGAGTTGCTATGATTATGGCGCCACGCTGTGGCTTTTTGAAAATGTTAG
>CAZWXC010000363.1:3335-3789 GCA_964637935.1 uncultured Flavobacteriales bacterium
TCCAACATTCATATTCAGGTGTTTATTGCAGCTCAGCTTGAATTGAGCTCCGTAGGAGCAACATCTTCATAGCACAATTGTAAAAAATTGAATCACAGCTCCGTAGGAGCGTAATTATTCATCTCTGAAAATAAATTCATCCTTGTAGTCAATCTTATATGCATCAAGAAAAGCGGTGTATTCCCGACTGAATGACTTATTTTCATGATGTTCTTGCTGGTTTTGGATATACTTCACAACAGCATCAACGCCAGATTGGCTCACCGTGAATCCGCCAAACCCCGTTTGCCACTCAAATTTTCCGGGCACAAATTTCTTTTCGTTAATCCATTTTGAAGAGTTTGCCTTTATATCCCTGATCAAATCAGAAATAGTGCAATTTGGTTTTGTACTTATCAGCAAATGAACATGATTTGGCATGCCATTGATTGCATAAAGCTTTTGAGATTTATTA
>CAZWXC010000364.1:0-3755 GCA_964637935.1 uncultured Flavobacteriales bacterium
TACCTTGGCTTTTGTGCAAACCGATACGTTAAAGCTTGGCGAATTAAGTAAAAGTCACAATAGAAACGTTTCTATTTCTAGAAGAATAATTGGATCTGATGCAATTGTATCAAACGATTCGGTGCAGATGATGGTGAACATAGATCAACTCACAGAAAAGACTTTCTTGCTAGAACCCACTAAATTGAACGTTCCTGATAGCATTAATTTGTTGCTTTTCCCGAGTTCGGTAGAAGTAATCATGCAAGTTCCGCTTTCGCGATATGATGATATTACAGAAGAAGAAATAAGGTTAGAAGTTGACTTTAACGATTTCGATCCTTCTTACCCAACTTTACCGCTAAAGCTAGAATCGTGGCCAGTGCAAGCACAAAAAGTAAAACTGAAAGACGAGCGGGTAGAAGTGGTGATTACCAAATCAATCGAATGAAAACCATAGGTTTAACAGGCGGAATAGGTAGTGGTAAAACGAGTGTTGCTCGAGTTTTTTCAAGCTTGGGTATTCCTGTTTTTTATGCAGATGCCAGTGGCAAAAAAGTACTTGAGTCTGATATTGAAGTGGTAAAAGCCGTCACTGAACTCATTGGTGAAGAAGCTTTTGATAAAAGTGGAAAGGCAAATCGAGCACACATAGCCAGCATCGTTTTCAATGATCAAAGCAAGCTAGAAGCGCTGAGTGCCATCATTCACCCAGCAGTTGGACGAGATTTTCAGCTTTGGAAAACCCAACAAAAAGCAGTGTATTGTTTGCGCGAAGCGGCCATTTTGTTTGAAAGTGGAAGCCACAAGGATTGCGAAGCGGTAATTTGTGTTTCGGCAGCAAAAGCTGTTCGCGTAAAGAGAGTGATGGACCGCGATCAAGTGAGCGCAACCGAGGTAGAAGCACGGATTGCTAAGCAAATGCCACAAGCTGAAAAGGAAAAGCTATCAGATTTTGTGATTCACAATAATGGCGATGAATCGTTGATTTCTCAAGTGATTAAGATTCATACAACACTGATTTCTGCATTGTAATTACACCACTTTTTTCTCGATATAATTGGAGTTCATCAACCCGAGCGCGCCCATGTATTTTAGGCGAAAAGGCACCAAATCTCCCACTTTGTAGCGACTTTCATCACCAAGATCTAGCACCAGCATGTCTGAGCTTGCACCAGAAATTTCTATGCCGCTATGCTCTGGTATTAAAAACTCTGGAGAAATATCTAACAAACCCAAATCTAGTATAGCACGGTAAGCAGTTTTACCATAGTCTTCTTCGTTGATTTCATACACTTCGCCACTAGGGTTAGCTTCCATTTCGCCCATTGGCACTTTGGGTTTTACGATCAATTCAATTACTTCGGCATACAGCTTTATCACATCGCCTTGCATGCCTTCAATTACTTCTCCTGTAAATAGGTTTAATCCAAAAAACAGCGTTTCGCCAATGCGAAAATGATTTATACCCTTTGGGAGTTGTCCATTGAAAATAAGTGGAATAACCACGCTTGTCCCGCCAGTGACAAATGGAATAGTTCTGTTGAATTTAGCCTCTATCAATTGCTTGTAGAGGCTGAGTTGTATCAATTTATCATGCGAAGGCATCACACCATGTAGGCAGTTCAAATTTGTTCCAAAACTCACCACTTCAATGTTGGGTAACTCAAACACTTGTGAATAAAAATGCACGACTTCTTCGCCCATCACGCCTTCGCGCAAATCGCCCATTTCTATCATGATTACTACTTTGTGCTTCACATTCTGAGCACAAGCCTCTTCGCTCAACCATTTGATCGTTTCTATTTGTGTGTTGAAACTTACATCAGCGTATTTTATAATGCTTTTGATGCTTCGCTTGGCGGGCGGTTTTATGTAAACGGTCTGAATTTCAGGATTAATTTGCTTCACCATTCGCAAGTTGCTGATGCGTGCATCGCAAATCTCTTTTATGCCCGTTTCGCACAATAGCTTTACATAATCGTAATTGCCGCAAAGCATTTTCGAAACAATAGACCATTCAATGTTTCGCTTCGCAAAGAATTGATTTAGAAACTGATAGTTGTTTTCGAGTTTTGCCCTGTCGAGCGTAATAAAAGCCATTTTTATTTAATTGTGCGTTACAATTCTCGGTATGTTGAGGGGCAAGCGCGTTAATAATTCGTAGTTTAATTGGTTTGAAAATTCGCTGAATGATGCCACGCTTACTTCAGCTATGCCATCGCTTCCAATCAGTAAAACCTCGTCCCCTTTTTCAGCGCTTACTTCGCTTAGGTCAAGCGCAATGCAGTTCATGTTTACAGTTCCAATTACAGAAACTCGTGTACCGTTTACCACCGCACGTCCTTGATTGCCAAGCGAACGGCTAAATCCGTGGCTGTAGCCAACTGGGCAAATGCCAATGGTCATGTCGCGCTGTGCCAAAAAGGAAGTTCCGTAACCAATATAATCGCCCGAGTTTACTTCTTTGATGCTCATTAAGGCACTTTTCCAAGTAATAAGTCTTTTCAAAGGATCGGTTTTAGTGTTTTGATTTCGAGTGAATTCGATAAAAGTTTCTTGGCTTGGCCAAAAGCCAAATTGTAAAATGCCAATACGCACCATGTCACGCATCATTTCAGGAAAACGGAGACAAGCGGCCGAGCAACACGTGTGGTAATATTTTGCTTTGATGTTCAACTGAATTAACTGCGCCACCAGCTTGTTGTAAACCTCAATTTGATCTTTGATGCGGTAGTAATTTGAAATACTTTCTGCACCAGCAAAATGAGTGCAAATGCCCACAATTTCAACTTGATTGCTGTTCTTTAAGAGTAATTCAGCAGCTTTTTCAAGATTTTTGGCCTTGAAACCGGTTCTGTTCATGCCTGTTTCTAGCTCAATATGAATCAGTGCTTTTTTGCCTAAGTCGCGACCAAGTTCAATGGCTTTTTCGAGTCGATCAAGCTCAAACATCCAGCATTCGATGCCATTTTCGATGGCCCAAGCCAGTGCAGCATCATCAACAGAACCCATGATCATGATTTCGGTTTCTGGAAGCTTTATGCTGTGAATGCGTTCGGCTTCGTCAGCACTGTAAACTGCAAAATGATTCACTCCAAGTTGCTCAGCCATTGGCACGTATTCCTCAATTCCGTGGCCGTAAGCATTGCCTTTTACCACACAACTCAGTTTTCTGTTGCCAATTTGCTTTCTGATGAATTTAAGGTTTGCGTCAAGCGCAGATTTATTGATTTCGATGATCGAGGTTTCAAACATGAATTAAGATTCGACAATGTGTTTTGCAATTGCGTAAAAGAGGTTGATTCCAGTTTCGGTGATTTCGTCTGGATAGTCATAATCAGGATTGTGTAGGGCAGGAGTGCTTTCGCCAGAACCCAAGCCAAACATGGCTCCAGGAATGGTTTGGGTGAACAAGCCAAAATCTTCACCCCAAGGAAATGGTTCTGTTTTTTCGGTATGACTCAATCCCAAATCTTTTGCCGATTGTAGAATTTGATCCACTACAAAATGGTTGTTTTGATTGGCTGCAAAAACAGCCGTAAACTCATGCGATAGATCGAGTTGATGAGCAGCAGCAGTGCTTTTCACTTTCGTTAAAAATGATTCAGTCACGCTTTCCATTTTGCTTTGTTCCCAGCTTCGGATTGTAAAATGCACTTCTCCATAACCAGCACTAATACCATAGTCTCTGCTTCCAATTTCCGTGAAAACGGGTGTAATCAGATGATAATTTGGGTGGTTTTCATCGGTTTGTTCATTTTCGAGCGCCCACT
>CAZWXC010000365.1:0-3752 GCA_964637935.1 uncultured Flavobacteriales bacterium
ACAATGTGTAAAAGATCCTACTACACCGAATGATGAACTATTTAGACTGATTTTTGATATAAATACAACAGGAGGTGTACCTTATCAAAGAATAGAAAAAGTTTGGTGTTTATTAACCAACCATGAATTATTTGGTGTTGCAACAAGGCATGATCATATTCATAACTACATCATTGAAGTTGAAGCAAAAGTTGGAGGTAACCCACACGCAAAGCGCTACCAACTTAAAGATTCGCAAAAAGACAACGATTTCGAGGGTTGATGATCAAAACATATATATTGATTTGCATGTTTGGAATAGCCGTTTTTGGCGGCTATTCTCAAACTTGTATTCAAAGCATTGACGTTCTGATTAAGCAATCGCATGAATTGCGGGCATTAGAAAATCCTAAGTGTTTAGATTTAGCACAAACGGCTTACAACCTCTCTCTATCTTGTAACGACAGTGTGAAGAACGAAGCGCTTATACTTAACGCTTTTTGCTATTACACTGAAAGTCAATACGACACCGTTGTAACCCTCGTGTCAGAAGCGTTGCCTTTTGCGCAAAAGCATGCATATTATAATCAAATATCACTGTCGGCAGAGCTACTTTATTTGGCCTACAAAAGCTTAAAGAATGACGACCTAGCATTGAAATATGCGGATTTGGGAGTTGAATATTCATTGATTTCGAATGATACGCTACAATGGCTGCTGATGATAGGAAATAGAGCCAACTTAAAAGCTGTTGACAATATTGATGAGGCCATTTCAGATTATGCTTTTATTCGAGATCAGTCGAAAGGCAAAGAAAAATGGCTGAAACCTTATGGCATTGCCATGCATAATCTTGCCACTTTATATTCTATGAATGACGATTTTGAATCAGCAATTCTCATTTATGACACACTATTAAACGTTTCCAATCAGTTGGGTACGGATTATTATTATCTCCATTTTAATCGTGGTCTTTGTAATTATGATTTTGGTAATACGGCTGAAGGTATTGAAGAAATAAAGCACGCGCTCACTTATTTAGACACTACGCACCTTAAACTATTAACCGAGTCAAAAGAAACCATCTCTTTTCTATACCAAGAGCTTGGGCAAACCGACAGCGCACTTGCTTATATGGTAGAAGCATACTTTGATCAGCAAAAGTTGTATACAAAAAACACAGCTGAAGAAGTTGCAAAGCTGAGAGAACAACTTGAAGCCGAACAGCGCGAGCTTGAAATAGAGCGACTAGATTCAGAAAAAAATATGGAAGGCTATCAAAAGCGCATTTTTATTGGCTTATCTATTTCGCTTGTTTTAATTCTCTTGTTGAGTTTGATTTTATATCGCAATCGATTGAAAAGCCAGCAATTGCTTTCAAAACAAAAAATCAAACAACTAGAAAAAGAAAAAGAAGTGCTTTCATTGCAAAGTATGCTCTTTGCCCAAGAAGAAGAACGTCAACGCATTGCGCTCGATTTACACGATAGCATAGGTGCATTGTTAAGCACAGCCAAACTTCACATGAGCAATATTGAGGAAGAAATAAATGCGCTTGCGAATCTCAATATTGTAAAAACTGCCCGTGCTATCATAGAAAATGCAAGCAGCGAAGTGCGAAGAGTTGCACACAACATGATGCCAGGAGTGCTCATGAAACTTGGTTTGGAAGAAGGTTTAGAAGACTTTTTTGAGAATGTAAGAAAAAGTCAAAACCTACAAGTAAGCTTTGTTTATGATGAATTACCCCAAAGGTTAGAAAATAAGAAAGAGGTAATGCTTTTTAGAATGTTACAGGAAATGACCAACAATACTTTAAAGCATGCCAAGGCAAGCGAAATTAAAGTGATGCTAAAAGTAGTTGGCAATCAACTCACACTCGATTATCGTGATGATGGTATTGGTTTCGACACATCGAAAATGAACGATCAATCGAGTTTTGGGCTTGCTGGGTTAAAAAGTCGAGCCGACTTTATTGGGGCAACATTGCAAGTGGACAGCTCGCGGAATCGGGGGGTACATTTTTTGGTTTTACTAGAATATTAGCATTACTTACACTCATATTTCTATGATATCCTCTTTGTTTTTGCTTCACTCTAAGCCGCCATCTTCAGTATTCTAGCCCTTTATAGAAATTCATTTTGCCTTACTATTTTACCATTTGCAGTAGCTTGCGGTATTGTAATAGAACCCGCACCGGTATAAAACTTGCGGTGAGGCCGATAACAAACACTACGGCTATTACTGCCGCTAAGTCGGTAATGCTAAAGCGCATGGGATAATACTCTACCAATCCGCCTTCGAGCGGAAAAAAGCCAACATATTGCTGCAATAGCACCAACGTAACGCCTATTCCTAAGCCCGCTACAGCTCCAACTCCTGTTATCAGCATACCTTCATACAAAAACACTTTTCTAATGTCGGCTACTGTGGTACCAATCGATCTCAAAAGCGAAATGTCGCTCTTCTTCTCTATGATCAACATCGTAAGGCTGCCAATCAAGTTGAAAGTGGCAACGATCAAGATAAACGACAAAATGAAGAAGGTAACCCACTTTTCGGTGGCGTTGGTTTTGAAAAGTAAATCGTTTAACTCAACACGCGTTTTTACTTCAAATTTTTCGCCCAAAGCAGCTTCGAGCTTGGCTTTTACTTGATCTCTGTCTTTATCGTTAGCTAGCGTAATATCAATGAAAGAAGCTTGATTTTTATACTGTAAAAGCTCTTCCGCAAAAGCGAATGGAACATAAAAATATTTGTAATCAAACTCTGGATTGAGCTGCACAATTCCGTAGGCTGGAATAGCCATGGTTTTGAATTTGCTTTCGGGATTGAGCGATTTAATGCCATCGCGCTTAGCAGCAAAAACCTTGATTCGTTCGGTAGCATCTCGCACAAAAAGATTCAGGTTATCTGCGACACCATAGCCTAAGATTGCACCTAGAACACCTTCATATTCCATGGTAAAAGCACCTTCAATCAAATGAGTGTCTAAGCCAAGATTTGGCAAATAAGATGGATCAATTCCACGAATCGAAACAATGGTTTGCTGGTCTTCAAACTGCAAAAACACTGTTTCTTCAAGCGTTGGCGAGCTAGCTGAAATTTCTGGCCATTTTGCTATTTCAGCAAACTTGGCGCTATCTAAGTCAAAGGTTTTTCCCTTGGCGGGAGAAATACGAATATCTGGATCTACGCTCGTGTATAAATCGGATACTAAGGTTTCAAGGCCATTAAACGCACTCAAAACAATGATCATTGCAAGGCTACCAATCAAAACCCCCAAAGCCGCAATGGCTGAGATGATGTTGATGGCACTTCTGTTTTTTGGTGAAAACAAATACCGCTTCGCAATAGAAAAAGGAACGTTCACGTGGCTTAATCTGGAAGTATTTGGTTGATGCGATCAGCGTAGTCAAGCGAGTCGTCATAATAAAATCTGATTTCGGGCATTACGCGAAATTGATTCTTGATCCGCGGATAGAGCACTTTTGTGATTTCTTTGATGTTCTCATTAAAGCTATCCACTGTTTTTTGTGGTTCAGCATCAGGAAACACACTTACGTAAATACGCGCAAAGCTTAAATCTGGAGTACTGCGCACCACTGTTACCGAAACAATCTTACCCAAAGCCAAGTGCGAAACTTGGTTTTGAAAAATCAAACCGATTTCTTTTTGGAGTAATCTGGCTACTTTTTGTTGTCTTACGCTTTCCATGGCGCAAAGGTATTATTTGCGCGGATGTGTTAGCTTCTGCTAAATCAACCATTGCG
>CAZWXC010000366.1:0-3748 GCA_964637935.1 uncultured Flavobacteriales bacterium
GATTTCATTCTCTTCTCTTGAAAGTACAATGTACACAGTCAGGCGATCCATGTATTCGTTTTTCAAGTCTTCAATTTCTTCTTTGAAAATGATGCTGCTGGTAGTTTTATTGCCATAAACCAGCGTGAAGCTACTCTTTGGCTCTAGCTGCAAAATGGTGCGCATGTGAGCCATTACGGGGGTAATGCCGCTACCTGAAACAAAGGCCACGTAATGCTTTTCGTTGGCAGGATCGATGGTGGTGTAAAACCTGCCCATCGGAGTCATGGTTTCTATAATATCGCCTTCGGCAAGCGATTCGTTGGCAAACGTTGAAAACAATCCACCTTCTACTTTCTTAATCGCAACACGCAGCTCATTGTCAAGCGGACTACGGCAAATGCTGTAGCTTCTGCGCACTTCTTCGCCATTAATTTCATGCTTAAATGTGAGGTATTGACCTTGTTTGAATTGATATTCTTCTTTCAATTCTGCAGGCACTTCAAAAGCTACAGACACGGTGTCTTGTGTTTCTCTTCTGATATTGCTAACCTTAAGTGGATGAAATTTCGGCATCTGATTATACGTATTTATCGGGTCGCCAAACGTACTTTATTTTGATGAAAAAGGAAGTGATTGATGTCAGGGGATTGTTCAACTTTTCACGTGTTGATTGAAACTTGAAGGGTTTTGATCCAATCTCATATTAGGTATGAATGAAGAAGAGTATCTTGCCTTTTATAATTTCATCGAAATTTCAATCTTTGTGAAAACTCAAGTCTATGACCAAAGCGGATACTATTCGTAACAGCATCATTGATAAATTGCTTACTATTTCGAATACGGATTATTTGACGTCTTTGCTTCGATTGCTTGAAAAAAGCAATGCTGATACAGATATAGTGAAGCTTTCGAAGGAGCAAATTGAGATGCTTAAATTGAGTGATGATGATATTCTGAATAATAGACTTTTATCCCAGTCTGATTTAGATAAAGAAGACTTGAAATGGCTTCGAGAACTGTAGTTTGGACTCAGACAGCAATCAAACAGCGTAGAGCAATATTTGAATATTGGACACTTCGGAATGGTTCTACTCAATTCGCGGAACAATTACTACACGCAATTCGAAATAGAACCGAAATCATACTAGCTCAGCCTGAATCAGGAAAAACAACTGAATATACCGAAACTAGAGAAGCTGCAATGGGCAACTTTAGCATCTATTATAAATTTAGCGATCAGAAAATTGTTGTCACGGCCTTTTGGGACAATAGACAAGACCCAAAGAAACTTTTAAAGCTCTTGAGAAAATGAAAATGATTGTTTTCATTTCTCAGACTAAACCATTTATTCTAATCACTGTTTTAGATCATATCCACCGCCATTCACGCTCCATATTTTATATTCGCAAAACAATTCTATAGCCATGGCTGAAAAAGATTTAGAAAAGATTTTCCGAGATAAAATTGACTCAGAAGTTAAGATTGAACCAAAAGATTGGATGCCAGATGCGTATCGCAAGACATTGATTCGTCAAATTTCTCAGCATGCACACAGCGAAATCGTTGGTATGCTTCCCGAAGCAAACTGGATTACGCGCGCTCCAAGCTTGAAGCGAAAAGTGGCTTTATTAGCCAAAGTGCAAGACGAAGCTGGTCATGGACTTTACCTCTATTCATCAGCCGAAACATTGGGTGTAGAAAGAGAAGACACCATAGAAGACTTGCATTCTGGCAAGGCTAAATATTCATCTATTTTCAATTATCCAACCTTAACTTGGGCAGACATAGGAGCTATTGGTTGGTTGGTAGATGGTGCTGCCATTATGAATCAAGTGCCGCTTTGCCGCTGCTCATACGGGCCATATAGCCGAGCAATGATCAGAGTGTGTAAAGAAGAAAGTTTTCATCAGCGTCAGGGCTACAGCATTATGCTAACCATGGCAAACGGTACTGCCGAGCAAAAGCGTATGGCGCAAAGTGCGCTTGATAGATGGTGGTGGCCTGCATTGAAAATGTTTGGACCAAACGATTCAGATTCTCCACACTCTGCGCAAAGCATGGCTTGGAAAATTAAGCGTTTTTCGAACGATGAATTGCGTCAGCGGTTTTTAGATATGACGGTTCCTCAAGTGAAATTACTTGGACTTACTGCACCAGATCCAGATCTAAAATTCAACGAAGAAACTGGCCATTGGGAAATGGGCGAGATTGATTGGGATGAATTTTGGAACGTGGTAAAAGGCAACGGAAAATGCAACCGCCAGCGATTGAGAACCCGCAATGCAGCTTACGATAAAGGAGCTTGGGTGCGCGAGGCAGCAATGGCTTATGCCGAAAAACGCAAAGCACGCAGAGAAGCTACAAAAGCAGCTTAATCATTTTAGAAACCACCATTTTCATTGATTCTTTTGGAATGTTGATCAATGAAAGATGAATCAAGAATTCAAGATATGTCTACAAAGAAAAATTGGCCTCTATGGGAGGTGTTTATAAGAAGTAAAGCAGGTTTGAGCCATCGACACGCGGGTAGTTTGCACGCAGCTGATGCTGAAATGGCCTTAGAAATGGCACGCGATGTTTATACTAGAAGAAACGAAGGCGTTAGCATTTGGATAATCGAATCGCAGCACATTACAGCGTCTGACCCAATAGATAAAGAATCGTTTTTTGAACCAGCGGCTGACAAAGTATACCGTCACCCTACATTTTACCAACTTCCTGACGAAGTGAACCATATGTAGGTTTTAGTACTGAGTAGTTAGTACATAGCATTAAGACAGAAAATTTAGAAAGGCTCCGCAGTTTGTGGGGTCTTTTTTTTTGAGGAGACCAAAGACCAAAGACCAAAGACCAAAAAAGTCTAAGGTCTAAGAAAAACCTACCTCAACACACTCACTGTAGCTTTCACTGTTTTTTCTTGGCCAGCGCTTTCGGTGTATTCAATGATAACGAAGTAAACGCCACTGTTTACGAATGCTCCATTCGAAGTGCCATCCCAATAAGCAATGGATTCTGTGCCAGAATGCACCAGCGTTCCCCAGCGGTTGTAAATCGAAAATCGGAAGCTTTGGCTTTCGCAAGAGTTGGAGATTCTGAACGCATCATTTACGCCATCTTGATTAGGAGTGAATACGTTGGGCACAGAAAAAGCACATGTGTTTCCGCAACTGTCCTCACTCAGAAAAATAACCGTTGTGCTCAATGTGCGCGAACAGGGCGGATTGGTGATGGTTACGGTGTAGGTTTCTGTACTCAATTCGTCACTGAGCGAACCCGTCTGGTCACTGAGCGGAGCCGATTGGTCACTGAGCGGAGCCGAAGTGACCGTGATCGCACTATCATTCAAAAATTCACCGTCCACATTTTCACTCCAAGCATAGCTCGAACCTTCCCAAAAAGCATCTAACAGCACTTCTTCGCCTGGGCAAAGTGCAATAGATTGCAATAGCTCCTTTTCAATGATTTGTTGTGGACTCAAGAATGCTCTTCTCACAAGCGTGTCGCAGCTGTTTTCAGCTACTAAATAGTATAGGCCAGCGGTATCGATGGTCCATGGATTTAGGGTGTCAAACACCGAGGAATTGAAGTTGTAAAGCAGCGTATACTCAACTCCAAACGTATTCGGATTTGTAATTACGGGCAAAGCCTGATTGCATAAAATAGAATCTGAAAACCAATCAATGTTGGGTTGAGGCAAAACGGTGATTATTGCCGTATCGCTCACGCTTCCGCAAGCGTTGGTGGCCGTTACCCAAGTTTCAATTTC
>CAZWXC010000367.1:0-3748 GCA_964637935.1 uncultured Flavobacteriales bacterium
TAGAAGCGGATACTCAAAGAAGATCGGTTTTGAAGGTGGTCAAATGCCACTTCAAAGACGTGTTCCGAAGTTTGGTTTCAAAAACCCAAATAGAGTTGAATATCATGGTGTAAACCTTGATACTATACAACGTTTGGCAGAAGAAAATAAAGTAACTGAGATTACTCCAGCTTTTCTAAGAGAAAAATCAATCATCGGTAAATCTGATTTGATTAAGATTTTAGGTAGAGGTGAAGTATCTAGTAAGTTAACTGTAGAAGCGCACGCTTTTTCGAAAACTGCAATTGAGAGCATTGAAGCTAAAGGCGGTTCAACCAAGGTTATAGGGTAAGAATGAAAAGATTTTTAGACACCATTCAGAACATTTGGAAAATTGAGGACTTGAGAGTTAGGATTCTCAACACTTTAGGCTTCCTTTTGATTTATAGACTAGGTTCCTTTGTAGTTTTACCAGGAATAGATCCTAGTATCTTAGGTCAATCTGCAGGTAATGCTCAGGGTATTGCTGCCTTGTTGAATATTTTTGCTGGTGGTGCTTTTAGTCGAGCTTCAATCTTTGCTCTAGGTATTATGCCTTACATCTCAGCTTCAATTGTAATGCAACTATTAGGTATTGCGGTTCCTGCAATCCAGAAAATGCAGCGTGAAGGTGAGAGTGGTAGAAAGCGAATCAATCAGTACACTAGATTTTTAACTATTGCAATTACATTGGTTCAAGCACCAAGTTATTTGTATTCTCAAGTTCCTGCTGAAGCTATTGTTTCTGACTCTAGTTTGTGGATGGCAACTGCGATGTTGCTATTAGTAACGGGTACCATCTTCGTTATGTGGATTGGTGAGAAGATTACAGATAAGGGAATTGGTAATGGAATTTCGATGATTATTATGATCGGAATCATAGCACAGTTGCCAAGTGCATTTGCCTTTGAATGGTCGGCAAGAATGGGTGCGGGTGGTTTAGTAATGCTCTTAGTGGAGATGGTATTCCTATTGTTAATAACAATTGCAACAGTGGCTCTTGTTCAGGGAACACGCAGAATACCTGTAAACTTCGCTAAAAAAGTTGTTGGAAACAAGCAATACGGTGGTGTAAGACAATTCATTCCATTAAAAGTTAATGCTGCTGGGGTAATGCCTATTATCTTTGCACAAGCTTTAATGTTCTTACCAATGACTTTGGTAGGCTTTACAAGTTCAGATGCAGCTACTGGTTTCGCATCGGCTTTTGCTGATATCACGGGATTCTGGTACAATTTTGTGTTCTTTATTTTAATAATTGCTTTTACTTACTTCTACACGGCTATTACGGTTAACCCTAATCAAATGGCTGATGATTTAAAGAAGAATGGTGGTTTTATTCCAGGAGTAAAGCCAGGTAAGAAAACAGCCGATTTTCTTGATAACATTCTATCACGAATTACACTTCCAGGATCAGTATTTCTAGGTCTAGTTGCAATATTGCCAGCCTTCGCTATGATGGCCGGTGTATCAACGGGTTTTGCATACTTTTTTGGTGGTACATCTCTATTGATAATGGTAGGTGTTATTTTAGATACCCTGCAACAAATTGAAAGTCACCTTCTGATGAGACACTACGATGGTCTTATGAAGTCGGGTAAAATAAAAGGAAGATCTTCTTCAGCCTTTGGTATGGCTGGATAAGCTGAACAAAGAATTATGTTGAGAGGGAAGACTTTAGAAGAGATTGAATTAATAAGAGAGAGTTCTTTACTTGTTGGAAAAACTTTAGGCGAAGTATCACGGGCTATTAAGCCTGGTGCTAAGCCTCTAGATCTTGATAAGATCGCATTTGAATTTATCAAGGATCATGGAGGTGTACCAGGTTTCTTAAACTATAATGGTTTTCCGAATAGCTTGTGTATTTCGATAAATGAATCGGTAGTACATGGTATACCTACTAATGATCCTTTGAAAGAAGGTGATATTATATCGGTGGATTGTGGGGTTCTGAAGAATGGATATTATGGGGATAGTGCTTACACATTTCCTGTAGGATCTATTTCGGATGAAGTGAAAAGGCTACTCGATACAACTAAAGAGTGCCTTCGTCTTGGTGTGGAAAAGGCCGTGGCTGGTAATCGTGTAGGAGACATAGGATTTGCGGTCCAGCAAGAAGCTGAACGCAATGGTTATGGGGTTGTTAGAGAATTAGTAGGTCATGGCTTGGGTAAGAAATTGCACGAAGCACCTGAAGTTCCAAATTTTGGAAAACAGGGTCGGGGTCCTAAGTTAGTAGAAGGATTAGTGATTGCTATTGAGCCAATGATTAATCTGGGTAAAAAGGAAATTGTGCAGCTAAAAGATGGTTGGACGATTTTGACAGCTGATAGAAAACCTTCAGCTCATTTTGAACACACAATAGTGGTTCGAAAAGGGAAATCTGAAATACTATCATCTTTTGATTTTATAGAATTAAATTGATTATAAGAGCATAGATAATATGGCGAAACAAGCCTCAATAGAGCAAGACGGAGCTATTACAGAAGCATTATCGAATGCAATGTTCAGAGTTGAGTTAGAGAATGGGCACGTTATTACGGCACACATCTCAGGCAAGATGAGAATGCACTATATTAAAATATTACCAGGTGATAAGGTTAAGGTAGAAATGTCTCCTTATGATCTGTCAAAAGGAAGAATTACTTACAGATACAAATAATCTAAGGATCATGAAAATCAGAGCATCAGTTAAGAAGAGATCTGAAGATGATATCATCGTTAAGAGAAAAGGACGAGTGTATGTCATCAACAAAAAGAATCCAAAACACAAACAAAGACAGGGTTAAACGATTAGGATATGGCTCGTATAGCAGGTATTGATCTACCAAAAAACAAAAGAGGAGTTATCGGACTAACCTACATTTATGGTATAGGCCGTTCAAGAGCTCAGGAAATTTTAACAGCAAGTGAAATCGATCACGATAAAAAAGTGAACGAGTGGAACGATGATGAATTAGCGGCTGTTAGAACGTTCATCAATGAAAACCTTAAAGTAGAAGGTGCTCTAAGATCTGAAGTTCAAACGAACATTAAGCGTTTGATGGACATTGGATGTCAGCGTGGAGTTCGTCACAGAGCTGGTTTACCACTCCGTGGACAAAGAACTAAGAATAACAGCCGTACCAGAAAAGGTAAGAGAAAGACTGTTGCTAACAAGAAGAAGGCTACTAAATAATCTATAATAACCTAGAATACGTTTTCCATGGCGAAGACTCAGACAAAGAAAAAGAAGGTAAAAGTAGACGCAATTGGCGAAGCACATATAAATGCTTCGTTCAATAACATCATAATCTCATTGACTAACGTTAATGGTGATGTTATTTCATGGTCGTCTGCCGGTAAAATGGGCTTTAGAGGTTCTAAAAAGAACACTCCTTATGCTGCTCAATTAGCCGCTGCTGACTGTGCTAAAGAAGCCTATGAGTACGGATTAAGAAAGGCTAAGGTTTTTGTTAAAGGTCCAGGAGCTGGTAGAGAATCTGCAATTAGAACATTACACAATAGTGGTATTGTTGTAACAGAAATAGTAGATATTACTCCACTACCTCATAATGGATGTCGTCCTCCAAAAAGAAGAAGAGTATAATAAAAAGCTTAAGAACGTAATTAATTATCGAAGGATATTGACCTTAATTCATAATTAGTTCTTATTAAATAGTAATAACAATAAACAATTAAATAAAATGGCAAGATACAGAGGTCCTAAGTCGAAAATCTCAAGAAAATT
>CAZWXC010000368.1:0-3746 GCA_964637935.1 uncultured Flavobacteriales bacterium
CACTGATTTGGGTGAAAATTATTTCACTCAAGGCTTTAGTGTAGAAGTGAAAGATTGGACTGTTGAGCAGCTTTTTGAAGAAGCCAAAGTGAATAATGCTTCGCTCAAAAACAAAGAGTTACAAGTTGAAATGGCGGACAAAGACTACAAAATAGCTTGGTCAACTGTTTTCCCAACCGTAACTATTAATGGTGGTTACAATTACAGTAACCAACAAAACGAAGCTGGTATTATATTAAGCAATACCCAACTTGGCTTCAATGGAGCTGTGGCACTATCCTACCCTATTTTCAATGGTTTTCGAAACCAAATTCAACGTCAAAATCAAAAGATTACGATGGAGAATCGAAGTATAGAAGTAGAACAAGAAGAAATGCAATTGGCCACGAATTTGAATAATACATGGGCAAGCTATCAGCAGAGTTTGAAGGTGTTGAATTTCGAAAAATCGAACCAAAAAAGTGCTGAACTCAATTTGCAGCGCAGCGAAGAATTGTACAAAGCAGGACGTATTTCTAGCACTCAATTTCGCGAAGCACAAACTGCGCTCACCGCATCGCAAGTGCGCATTAGCAATGCAGAAATAAGTGTGAAACTGAACGAACTAGAGCTGATGCGCTTAAGCGGACAGATTCTGAGTAAATAGGTGGAACCGATCACATAAAAAAAGCCCGATGTCAATGACTTCGGGCTTTTTTGCTTTATAATTTTTCAGTAGAAATTACCACAATTTACCTGCAGCTTCAAACTGATAGGTAAGCATTTTGTAATATAATTTAGCCATAAAGAAATCAGATGAACGTTCGGTTTCATTTGGACAAAGCTCCATGATATCAAACCCAACCAACTTCTTGTATTGAATCACTTTTTTGATCAAATTAAGTACTTGATAGTAGCTCAATCCTCCTGGTTCTGGTGTGCCTGTAGAAGGTAAAATAGAAGGATCAAATCCGTCTAAATCGATGGTAATAAAAACGTTGTCTGTACATAAATCAAGCACTTGCTGCATCCAAACTTCGTCAGGTGTAGCAGCTATAGTGTGTGCGAAAAAGGTCTTGCTCATGTTCATGTGTTCTTTCTCGCTCACATCCATGCTTCTGATTCCAACTTGAATCAAGTTGGTTGTTTTGCTGGCTTCGTAAACCGCACACGCATGATTACATGCGCTGCCTTCGTATTCGGGACGCAAATCGGCATGTGCATCTATTTGCAGCACGGTTAAGTTCTCAAACTTTTCGCAAAAAGCGCGCACACAACCAATCGTAATGCTGTGTTCGCCACCAATAATGGTTACATACTTACCTTTTTCTAACCACGATTTTACGCGCGTGTGCACTTCGTCTACCATGCTTTCGGGCGAAGTGTGGCCTTGCACAGCTTCATCTAAATACACCCCTTGGCGATACACTTCAGAGTCCGTTTCTATGTCGTACAACTCCATGTTTGCCGATGCATCTAAAAAAGCATCTGGACCTAAATCAGCACCTTTTACCCAAGTGCTTGTGCCATCATAAGGCACAGGAATTAAAACAATTTTGCTGTTTTGCTCTGTGGCAAATTCATCAGGAATGCCTGCGTAGTTATCGGTAATTTCGCTCATGTGATATGCTGCATAAAGTTGTTTTCTGGGCGCAAAAGTAATTTTATGTGCTAAAGCAAAACCAAATAAGTGCTAAGCTTTCGTCAAGGTTTTCTATCAACATCAAATAAGCAAAGGCTTATTGCACTTGTGTGAATTAATATGGCCCTGTTTGGGTAATGTAACTAGCTTCGCACCATGAAGGCAAGCGAGATGTTTCGGGTTGAAAAGTGCGGCAGAATGGCTTATGCAGAAGCTTTGGCCAGACAAGAACAATTGTTTCAAACCATTCTTGACCACAAGAAAAATAAGGTACAGCAAAACCTAAATACACTGATGCTTGTGGAGCACAATCCTGTTTATACCCTTGGTAAAAGCGGTGATTTGGCAAACCTAAAACAACAACCAGAAGAAGTAGGCGCTGAATTTTTCAGAACCAATCGCGGTGGAGACATCACTTATCATGGTCCGGGACAAATAACAGGTTACCCGATTTTTGATCTAGAACTTTTTGGTATTGGACTAGCCAAATACATTTGGAATATGGAAGAAGCTATTATTCGTGTTATCGCTGATTTCGGCTTGACCGGAACCAGAATTGACGATGCCAGCGGAGTTTGGTTTGACGGAGACAACGACCGTGCACGCAAGATTTGCGCTATTGGTGTGAAGGCCAGCAGGTATGTTACCATGCACGGATTTGCCTTTAATGTAAATACCGATCTATCTTATTTTGATCATATTATACCCTGCGGCATAGAAGATAAAGGCGTAACAAGCCTTGCCAATGAAACAGGAAAGCCACAAAATTTTGAAGAAATTCAAAACCTTGTGGCTTCTAAGTTTGTGGAAGTGTTTGCTGAAAGTTTACTTACCAAATAAGCCTTTCACTGCTTTTTTAGCTTCTTCTTCAGCCTTCTTTTTAGCTTCATCCGCCTTTTTCTTGGCTTCGGCCTCGGCTTTTTTCTTGGCTGCATCTGCTTTGGCTTTTGCATCAGCTTCGGCCTTGGCTTTTGCGTCAAGTGCTTGTTTCTTCAACCTTTCTGCTTCGGCCTCGGCTTGCGCTTTGGCTTTATCAATCTCTTCCTGGGCTTTGTTTTCAAGCTCCTCTTTTTTCTTGTTCACTTCGTCCATTACTTGGTCTTTGGCTTGATCGCCAACCGATTTTTCGCTGCCTGCAAATCGCGGAGTAATTTTAGGATCGGCCATCATACCTTGAATGTCAACATCCACTTTGATGCGCTCAGGTACCGAAGCATTGGTGCCAGCAGCTTTGTTGGCTTGCGATAAAAGACCTGTCATCAATTGATTTGCTGCACCACCAAGCGAAGCACTCGGAATATCTAGGTTTAAAACATAATCCAATGTTTTATCAAAACCATGCGATCCCGAGAAAATACTAGGGATTTCGCGGCCAATAACAAATTGAGTCGGATCTACTTTTATGCGACCATCTTCAAAATAGAAACTCACGTTTACATTGTCTAAGGTCACGTCACTCATGCCTTTATATTTAACCGCATCAGCAATTTTCGCCAATGAAGCTGGGCTATTCAACTTCACATTGTGTGTAGTCAATTTTCCGCCACCATCAAGGGTATTGTATACCGGTTCCATGTTTTGATCAAGCAAACCAGCCATTTTCATTTTGGTAGAAAAACGGCCTGTAGCGCTTTCCATGATTGGAGCCGACTCTTTTACAATGTCTAGCTTTTCGAAAGTTGTTGGCACATCCCATTGGCTAATGTTCATATCAAAATCAAACACTGGTTTCACCGGATTTTTAGTTCCGTACATCCCACTCATCACCATGCTGCCATCCATCAGGTTCATACTCAAATCTTTCATATCAATGGCTTGATCGCGAAGTATTACCGAACCTGTGATATTGGTAATATCAATGCCATCGTACAACAGCTTTTTGATATTGGTATTCAAGACAAAATCATACCCTGCAGGAATTTCAGCCACACCCGTTGATTCTTCTTCGGTGCTTTCGCCTTCGGATATTTCCTCGGTTTCATCTTCTTCCATAAATTCATTCACATCCAAAAAGTTGCTGCTAAAGTTGAACGCACCACTCAGTGGCGCATCAGCAACATACCATTCTACTATGTTGTATACTCTACCCACCAAACTCATATCGCTTTTGCCAATGATCATGTCA
>CAZWXC010000369.1:0-3739 GCA_964637935.1 uncultured Flavobacteriales bacterium
CAGGCCAAGAAGTATCAGCAAACTTTTTTGCAGCTGGTGGAGCTTCTGGAACCATTGCCCTTACCACCTCAGCTTACGACATGAAAATTTCTGACTCGGTATACGGAGCTTCAAAAAAGTACGTAGCTGAGCCTCGCCTTCTCACGATGATTGATAAAGAATACTCAAACTTGAGTACCAAATTATCACACCGAAAAAAAGAAACCATGTTCTTTTCTTTTGCCAATACGGTAGAAGTATTGAACTACTACAAAACCAACAAAGGCCATGGTTGGTTGGGTTTACGCTTTCAATTAAGCCCTGAATCGCCACCCAACGATTGCGTGCTGCACGTGATCATGCATGACAATGATGGTTTGATGCAACAAAAAGCTTTAGGTCGGATTGGTGTAAACATGCTTTATGGTGTGCACCACTATAGCCACGATCCAGAATTGTTTATCAACAGCCTACTTGACGGTTTAGGTCATGGTCGTATAGAGATCGATATGCTGCGCCTCTCAGGTCCGGATTTCGATCATATCGACAATCGTTTGATCAGTATGCTTTTGGTGAAAAACGGTATTACAAATGCTGCAATGTTTGGCCCAGAAGGCAACGTATTGCAAGCTTCTTCTGCGCTTTACAAAAAGCACATCTTGGTATTGAGAGGTCGTTTTCGTCCGTTGACGCATGTCAACCTTGACATGCTTAAAATGGGCTTGAAAGAGTTTAGAAAAGAAGAAGACATTGACATTGATCGCATTCAAATTCTGTTTGAGCTCACCTTGAAAGATTTGAGTGCAGATGGAAAAATCGATGAGAAAGATTTCCTTGATCGTGTGGACATAATAGGAAGCTTAGGCTACACCGTTTTGATCAGTAATTACCAAAAATATTACACACTTGTGAGCTACCTTTCTGACTCGGTTAGAAACCGAAAAGTTGGTGTAATATTGGGCGTAGACAACTTGAAGCAGATTTTCGAAGACAAGTATTACGATCGATTGAAAGGTCGTTTACTTGAGGCTTATGGAATTTTGTTTGGCAGAAACGTTAAGCTTTATGTTTATCCTGCACTTTCCGATAAATCTGACCAATTACGCACCCTCGAAAACATAGAGCTAGAAGATCAATCGCTCTACCATCTTTTGGCCTACTTACGTGAAAAAGGTAAAATAGAGCAGATCAGATGCTCTAACCAAGATATCTTACATATTTACTCTGATCATGTGGTGCGTATGATCAAAGACCATGAAGAAGGCTGGGAAAACATGGTTCCAAGCATTGTTGCAAAAATGATTCGTGATAACGAATTGTTTGGTTGTAAGAATCAATTAGAGAACGAAAACGTTTAACTCCGTTAAAAAAACTTTTTCAAAGGACTTCGAATCAAGATTCGAGGTCTTTTTTTTATGTCTAAATGAGATTGTCAAAAATCATTCTTTAAATAACGTTTTGACTTAGTGGATAGAATACAAATTCCTAATAACTATAGATTAGGGAAGTTTTTTTCTGAATAACGGATCAAGGTCATGCACACAAAATGCTGGGCTATTTTTGTTGTTTACAACGCTTAATTTCGCAACACTTTATACACTCTCGCAACACTTGAATCGCCCTATTTACGTTGCGCCTACATACTTTACGCAATTCACCACAGGTAGCTCAATAGGCAAAAAACGGAGTATACTTTTGTCCTCAGAATTAGCATTAATGGCCCCCTACATTCACTACATTGTACTTGACGATCTTAAACTCAATATTGAAATTTTTCGTGGCTCAGTTTACTTAGAAGATTTGCTAAGACTGAAAAACCAACAAGCCAATGATGGCGTGTACAACCCGAACTACAACAACATAACCGACTTGCGTTGCGCAGAAATGAATCTTTCTATAAAGGATGTGAAAGAATTTGCTGATCAATACGCAAACCTCACCTCTTTGCTTGGCGATAGAAAATGCGCCATGCTTACTTCTAGCCCAAAGGCAGCTGCGCTAAGCATGCTATACCGCAATTATAGCAACAACCTGCCCATGCACTACGAGGTATTTACTACCATAGAGGCTTGCATGCGGTGGACCAATATTGAAGCCCACCTCATTAAAAAAATTGAAGAGCTACTTCAATGTAATAACTCAAATCTTGAGCGGATAGCTTCATAAACGCAATCATTAAAAGTGCTTCACTTTACATCCGATATAATTTCCGCTTTTTTGCCAGAAAAAGCGGAAATATCACAAATAGCGTAAACTACAAAATAGTCACATCACCACCACTCAAAACCACTGTAACCCATACCATCAAAAGGATTGATCGAAAAAACATGAAAAATTTGATCCTTTACATTTTCTGCAAAAATGACTAGAACTAGCTATTTGTAATGTCATTTTCATGATGTCTATTTGAAGGAGTGCCCCCTCACATTAATTGCACTAATTCAATACATAATGAAAACCCTCCTCAGTCTTTTCTTCATCAGTGTTGCTTCAGCATGGTTTTTGGTTGCACAATTTGATTTAAACAATCTTCATTATTCTAACCTAGAAGAAGAAGTAAACCAGCACTCTATTCAAAAACTTGAGCAAGAAATGGAAAACGTTCATCAGCAAAGACAAAAGCTGATGAAGTCGCTGACTCAAATCTCCTCCCAACTGAGCTTTACAGAAGCCCAGGTTGCACTTACTCGCAGTGGCAGTAGCTTTATCTCTCACCTACCAACGCTCGAAATGGCCAGTCGTCAAGCTCAACAATTACAAAACTTACAAACCGAAAAGTTGAGCTTACAAAACCAGCTTATCAACACCGAAAACATGCTAACCGAGCTGCGCCTCTCACTATTACTCCTGCAACAAAAGCATGCCTCACCTTTGCCTAGTTTGGCAGTGGTTGGGTGAGATAAGAAAAAAACTCCTGCTAATTTTTTGTTTAAACGAATGAGCAATCTAACTCACGGTCAGAAGGCCGATTTAAAGCTTCAAGAATTTCTGCAACGATGGCCTTTAGAAAAGGTTAAGGAAATGAACTTAGAAGACTACACCCAAGTTGGCAACAAGGACACTTTATCGTATTGGCTTGAATACGAAACAGAAATACTCGGAAGAATTGGAGGTGTAGGGCTGCAAAAATTTGGCATTTGGAATAAGAAGGATTCAAAACCAATTCGCACAGCAGATTTCGATGAAGATGATACCTACAAATGGTGGGCTAAGTATGGCGGAAACTCTGCAAGTGCTTTTCAAAAAGTAAAAGCTTTGGTAATTGAGATTATTGAAGCAAGCCAACAAAGCGATTTTCGTGCTATCGATTCCATTGACTTGCACAGTTTAGCGAAGTGGAAAATAGCTTTTCTCTATTCTAATCAGCGTTTAATCCCTATCTATAAAAAAGAAAGTGTTCGAAGAATCGCGAGACACTTTGAACACCCCAACTACGAAAAAGCTAGGTTCTCAGAGCTCCACACCTTTATAAACGCTAAAAAGCCAGAAGAGGAAAATCTATTTGATTTTGCACTAAAATACTTTCTGCTGACAAAAACAGAAGAAGATAGATCATACTACATTCTCGGCTCGAAATATGAAGACAAGGATGGTAATGATACGGTTGATATTCTGCCAGAAATGCTTGAACGAAGTGTAATCGCCACTGGTTATTGTTGGAATGAAGACTACTCGCATTTAACAAATAGATCACCACAGTTCATTAAAAACTGGATTGACAAAAATGCCAAGAACAAATCAGGAAAATTTGAGGAGGCAA